>DAOUZE010000066.1 GCA_030665765.1 Filomicrobium sp. | reverse complement strand
CAGTCGGAAGCGCGTCGCACTGAAGCTCCGACCGCGGGATAGCAACTTGCTGTCGGGGTATCTCCCCGCCCGCGGCTCAACTGCCCGGAACTTGGGCAGTCTGATTAAACGTGAATCGAGAATGCGACAGCATTGCAAATTAGCAACACCTCCTGGCGATTGAGTTTTTAAGCGACGCTCTCTGTAACAGTACCTTAGAAAGAATCAATTAGGGTTTGACGTGTGAGAGGGTTGGTCCTCTCAAGAGGCTTTTGTGGTTGTTTTTTAAACTCCATTAAAGCCTTGCGGGTGCGCGTAGGACCCAAAGCGGCAGAATGCCCTTATCGTCTTTTGAGCCTGGCAGAAAACAAGCCGGCATCAGCTGGTCGAAGTCCGAACGGTTTTGGATGGAGCCGTTCAGTCGTGACTTCGCTAGCAGCAAAGACGCTCCTTTCTCACATGAGCCATCCTGGACAACCTCGACATCGCTCGTTCCACGATCGCCCAGAGCATGCCGATCCGACCACATAGCGTGGTTGGGTAGCGTGGCTTTGTGTTTTCAGGAGCGAAGTTGCGTCAAAGCCGATGCCGAGCACCTTTCACGACGATGGAGCGGCCCATGCTGAAGCGCCTCCTTCCACGAACGGTACAGGTCCAGTTGTTGCGGCGTCTGTTCAATTCCCGAGCATATCCTCAGGACACCAATCGACTGTTCTTACTGCTCTGGCGCCTCAGACTTCACCACCCACCAAGTCCAACCTAATTTGGTTTTAGCTGGCGGCTGAGTGCGACAGCGACGCCGGCCACGCATCTAAAAAAAAGGCCGATCCTGAAGTGGGATCGGCCTTAGTCATGAGTCGGCATGACTTTTCTTATTTTGTTTTAATTGATGCCGGCGAGGATCGGCAGCCTAGCGGCCTTATGGCTAAAGTAGTTGTCGACCGCGGAGGCGATGCCGGTGCTTACCTTTTTGCGCCAGCTTTCCGATTTCAGTCGCTTGGCGTCGGCTTTGTTGGTGACGAACGCTAATTCGATCAGCACTGAAGGGACCAAGTGCGTTTTGAGCACCTTGAAGGCGGCGGTGCGGTGCGGTTTGGCGCGGAAGGCCGTCGTGCTCCCCATGTGACGGATCACCGAGCGGGAGAACAGATCAGAGCGAGCTTTAGTCGCCCGCACGTCCTGCCGAGCAAGATCGGAAAGCCAGTTCTCAACGACGTTGCGATCGCGGCGCCCCATTTTGGCGACGTTGCCCTTTGCAAATTCCACTTTACTGGCGGACTTGAGGGCTGATTTTTTCAGTTTCTTGGCTACCGATGGGCGCAATGAGTAGATGGTCGCGCCGCTGGCTGAAGCGCGTGCATAATCGGCGTGAATGGCGATGAAGAGGTTGGCGTTATTACGTTCTGCAAAGAGGGTCCGTTCGGCAAGGGGAATGAAGACGTCGGTATCGCGTGTCATCAAAACTTTGTAGCGGCCGCTTGCTTCCAGCTTTTCACGCAAAGTGTGGGCGAAGGCCAGGACGACTTGTTTTTCGATGGCGCCGTTCTTCTTCGCACCACTGTCGTGTCCACCGTGCCCCGGATCGAGAACGATGATGGGCTTTGCGCGACGTTTGTCCAAGGCATCGCGTGAAAAGGCTTTGCGTGGCATGGGTGGCTGTAATCCACCCGCTCCGAGACCGCTCGGCTTGTCAAAGGGGGCGTTTGCCAAGGTGCGCAAGCGCTTTGGTGTGGTCAGCGGTACGATTTCGAGATTGAGGTGATAGCCCTCGCCAACACGCTCGATGTTGGACTTTTCGACAACCACGGGTTGGGTGACGTTGATGACGATGCGGGATTTACCACCGCCGGCGCGACCGCCGTGGAAACCTTCGACGAGGCCGATTGGACCGGATTTGGGCTGGGGAGGCAGCTGCAACTTAACGTTGCCCAATTCGATAACAACGCGGTTCGGATTTGACAGCGAGATGATGTGAAAATCGGCGCGCCGGTCCAATCCGACGATGAACCGTGTTTTCTTAAATGCGTCCGATGCCTGGCCAGCTGCACATGCGGGTCGAATGTCGACCAGACATGTGGCTGCCAAAAACGCGGCACAAAAAAAGGTTGTGAGCGCACGCAATTGCACGCGCTCCGTAATATTACCCATCTCGGCTTGACCCCCGTCTACGCGATTAGGCTCTTGGTATGCTGATCACATTCGGCGCAGAAGATGGCTATTTCCAGGAAGCCATCGGGCACTGTTGTGATTTTGACGGGCAGGAGTAAACGAAGGGTTAAGATTAATGCTCCGCTAACCGAATCGCCGAGAAATGTTGGTTAATTTTTACTTATTCGGCCGCCTTGGAGGGGGACTTTTGCCACCGCTGTAGCGCTGCGGTGTCAGTTTCGCGGGCATCGACCCATTCGCTGGTGCCATCGGGGCGGGCCTCTTTTTTCCAGAAGGGTGCGCGGGACTTCAGGTAGTCCATCAGAAATTCAGCCGCCTCGAAAGCGGCGTGCCGATGCGCTGAAGCGGTGACAACTAGAACGATGTTGTTGCCGGGGTGGAGTTCACCAATGCGGTGAACAATGAGACTTGCCGATAGTGGCCAGCGGTCATTGGCTTCAGCTTCGACGCGGGCCAATTCGGCTTCCGTCATGCCGGGGTAGTGCTCCAGCGTCATCGACGTGATGGGAGATTCGCCTGCAGCCCCGCGTACGGTTCCCGTAAAGGTGACAACCGCGCCGATATCGGTGCGTCCGCCAGTCAGTCCCGCGATCTCCGTGCCGATATTGAAATCTTCGGTCTGGACGCGAATGCTCATGCGCTAGCCTCCGGTCACGGGTGGGAAGAACGCGATCTCGCGGGCGTTAGCGATTGGCGTATCGGCCCGGGCGTGGGTCTGGTCCAATGCTGTGCGGACGACTTCCGGCTTGTCGAAGGCGGCTTGGTAGGTCTCACCGCGAGTCTTGAGCCACACGATTAGTTCGGCAACAGTCGCTACTTCCGCTGGCAGGAAAATCTCTTCTTCGGCAAACCCAATCTTTTCGCGGACCCAGGCGAAATAACGCAGTGTGACGGTGTTTGTCTTCGTGCCCGAGGTCATATCTTCCGATCAGCTCCCTTCATGGCCGGATGCATGATGTACGGCGGCAAAAAAGTAGTCGCTGCCGGTCCAAATCGTAAGCAGAGCGGCAAGCCAGAGCAAGACCAACCCGATTGCGGTGGTTCCTGGGGCGATCTGTTCGGCGGCAGGTCCCGCAATCAGCAAGCCTATGGCTACCATCTGGATGGCCGTCTTCCATTTTGCAAGCTGCGTGACGCGGATCTTGACGTTTAAACAGGCCAGGAACTCGCGCAGACCGGAGACGAGAACTTCGCGCGACAAGATGATCAACGCGGCGAAGATATGGACACCGGTGATGGTGTCATCGGCAACTAACATCATCAACGCGGCGGCGATGAGCAACTTGTCAGCGATGGGATCGAGCATGGCGCCAAAGCGAGAGTACTGCTGCCAGGCTCTGGCGAGGTGGCCGTCAAGCCAATCGGTTATCGATGCCACCGTGAAGATCCCCAGAGCTGTCCAGCGGCCGAGGTTGCCGTCCAGAAAATAGAGCGCGGCAACAAAGACGGGCACAGCGACAATGCGACCGATGGTCAGCGCGTTTGGGAGAGTGATGAGCAACTGCGGGTGCCGTGATGTTTTGAGCTCTGGCCAGGTGCAGCCAGCTATCGGCGTCTATCGTGGATTGATTAGACCCTAGCGCATCTACGCATAGGATTGAGATGGGTCAATGCTGTAGGTGGCGGAGACTTGCAGGCTGGGCTGGCAGTAAAGCAAGATTATAGTGAGTCGGAGGATACAAGGATGCTGTGGCGATCAACTTATCTCTGCCATCTAATGGCGGTGGCCGTTAGTGTTCTCACGATCATATCGATACTGCCGCAGTATGCCGGCGCCGGTGAACCTGCCGAAGGCAAATTGGTGCGCATGAAGGACTTGGCGCTTGCCGAAGGCAAGACGGAGTACATAATCCACTGCCAAGCCTGTCATGGTGATGCTGGCGTGGGCGATGGAGGAATGGCGAAGATTCTTGTCAAGCAGCCGACAGATCTGACACAGCTCGCCGAGCGCGAGAATGGGCGCTTTCCATTCTGGCGTACCTTCAACATCATTGCCGGCGATGTCGCCGTTTCCGGGCATGAGCCGTTCCAGATGCCGCAGTTTTGGCAGAGGTTCCAAAGACAGGAAGTTCTTCCTGGTTACTCGCCGGCGCATTTTCGGGTTCTCGCGCTAACCCACTACATTGAGAGCCTGCAATCACAGGAGCAGCCTGCACCGAAGTAAAAGGAAAACCGGGCCGCGGCGTGCGCAGCCCGGCCGAAGTTTTGGTGCAGTTTATCAGTGGCGGCTGCGATCAGTAGCAGCGGGAACGGCGCATACAGCGGCGATAGCGCCAGCCGCCGCCCCAGCGGTTGCGGCAGACATAGTTGCGTCGGTAGCAACGGCCCCGGCGGCGGCATGCGCGGCGATGGCGGTGCCAGGCGCGATAGCCGAGCCCTCCTACGTAACCGCGACGAGCACCGCAGTGCCAGCCATGGGTCTTGTGGACCAGGCCGGAAGCTGCTGTCGATGCGAGGTCCGAGGTGATCAGGCCAGGTGCCGAAACGGCACCAGCTTCGGCAGGATGATTGGCGGCGAACACAATTGAAACGATCATCGCCGCAAGCAACAAACCAAGTTTGTTCATCGACGTTATCTCCGTGATGTTGAGCTTTGTAGTGTTCCTCTGCCCCCTCCCCCCGGGGCAGCTAATGTCGCAGTGAGAGACTTGACGACGTCGGATAATACGTTCGCACAAGTTCAACGTGACATGAATGGCCACACGAACGTGTGGTGTTGCTTCCAACAGATCGTGCTTTTCCCCGCCAATAGTGTCTTGACTGGGGCGGTGTTATTAACCTCGCTTTTCGTGGAAGAAATCATAGATTTTTTGAGCCATTTCAGCGGATATGCCGCCGACCGCCTTGAGGTCTTCAATCCCCGCGCGAGAGACAGCTTTTGATGAGCCGAAGTGTCGCAATAGTGCACGTCGGCGGGTTTGGCCAATCCCTGGGATTTCGTCGAGCGGATTGGCGCTGAGACCTTTCGCGCGTTTGCTGCGATGCGTGCCGATTGCGAAGCGGTGGGCTTCATCGCGTAGGCGTTGAACGAAGTAGAGTACGGGATCGCGCGGTTCCAGCATGCGCGGTCGGGGCTCATCAGGAAAATGGAAGTGTTCGCGGCCGGCGTCGCGTTCGGGTCCCTTCGCCACACCTATCATGGCTATGCCCTCAATGCCCGTTTCTGCCATTGCGTCGCGGGCCATGGCGAGTTGACCGGCGCCGCCATCAATAAGGATGAGGTCAGGTCTCGTCGGTACAGTCTCGAGGTTGCGATCCTGGCTATCCTCGGCATGCTTCAGCTCATTCTCCGGCTGCGCCCCAGTCTTTGACTGAGCATTCACCGTTTCCGCCGCAAGACGTTTGAAGCGGCGCGTTAGCACTTCGCGCATCATTGCGTAATCGTCGCCAGGCGTCAGCGTTTCGGACTTGATGTTGAACTTGCGGTACTGGTTCTTGGCGAAACCTTCGGGACCGGCGACGATCATGGCTCCGACGGCGTTGGTGCCGGAGATGTGCGAGTTGTCATAGACCTCGATACGGCGCGGGGGATGGGGCAGGTCGAAGCGCTCCGCGAGCCCTTTCATGAGTGCGGCCTGAGAGGCGCTTTCGGACAATTTCCGCTGCAGCGCTTCGCGGGAATTTTCGGTGGCGTGAGCGACTAGATCTGTCTTAGCGCCACGCTTTGGATTGGAGATCTCAACCTTCCGTGCTGCTTTGGTGCCGAGTGCTTCGGCCATCAATTCGCGTTCGGGCAGGTCGTGGGAGGTGAGGATGAGACGCGGGATCGGTTTGTCGTCGTAAAACTGGGCGATGAAGGAGGCGAGGATCTCGCCTGCTTCCAACGTGCGGTCGGCTTTTGGGAAGTAAGCACGGTTGCCCCAGTTCTGACCGGTGCGGAAGAAGAAAACTTGAATGCAGATCTGGCCGCCTTCCTGGTGGGCCGCGAAGACATCGGCTTCTTCGATACCGGCGGCGCTGATTGTCTGGTCGGCGGTGACGTGTGCCAGCGCCCACAAGCGATTGCGGTATTTGGCTGCGCGTTCGAATTCGAGATTGTCGGCGGCTTCGGTCATCAGCTGCTGGTACTTCTCACGGACGTTTTGGCTTTCGCCGCGCAGAAAGCGCACTGCCTCGTCGACCTGCTTGCCGTAATCGTCCAAGCTGACTTCGCCTGTGCAGGGCGCTGAGCAGCGTTTGATCTGCCAGAGCATGCAGGGGCGTGTGCGGTTCTCGTATTCGCTGTCGGAGCAGGTGCGCAGCAAGAAGACGCGCTGCAGCATACCGATTGTGCGGTTGACGGCGCCGGCGGACGCAAACGGGCCGAAGTAGTCGCCTTTGCGGTTGCGGGCGCCACGGTGCTTGAGGATGCGGGGTGCGGCGTGTTCGCGCCCCACGAGAATGTAGGGAAACGACTTGTCGTCACGCATCAGAACGTTGAAACGTGGCCGGAAGCGCTTGATTAAGTTGGCTTCCAGCAGTAGCGCTTCGGCCTCAGTGCGGACGGTGACAAATTCCATGGACGCGGTGGAGATGATCATGCGGGCTATGCGGTTGGTGTGACCGCCAAGACGGGCATAATTCGATACACGCGCCTTAAGTGAGCGGGCTTTACCGACGTAAATGACGTCGCCGTCCGCGTTCAGCATGCGGTAGACGCCGGGTGCTGAAGGGAGCGTCTTGAGATAGCCGGCAATGATCTGTGGACCGGTTCGCCGCTCCACGGTTCCGGTTTCCGGTACGCTCAGGGGCACGGCCTCCGGCTCCGACCGGGTTTGTTCTGGTGGCGGTTTAGGCATGGGCCGAAGATTGGCTGTTGCGGTCTGGCCGTCAAGTGATCGTGACCGCGAGCGGCTGGTTGAGCCCAAAAAGGGCCGGATTGCGTGTTTCTGTATCGGCCCAAACCACCTCTGATCGGTAATGGACCATGGTCTCCGTTTCGTGCCGCAGCACTGTTCTCACTCGGTTGGCCCTATTGGGTCTGGTTTGCCTGTACGGGGGAGCAGTTTCAGCACAGCCGTATACGTTTCAGGGCCAAGCCACACCTGAACCCGCGGATCCATCGGCCGGAGTGACTGATGGCTTCGCGAAGCAGGAAGATATACTCAGGTTCATCAACAATTACCGGGAGAATAAGCAGCCTGAGCGTGTGCCCGCCGCGGTTAAGGCAATGGTGCGGACGGGCGTTATCAAGGATCCAGAAAAGTCTGGCGTGTACACAGGCTTCATTGCTGGTGTGATTGGGGAGAACCAGGTCAAGGCGCCGAAACTCATCACGGACATGTTCCCAATGCCGCCGGTGCAGCAAGTGGTTTTGATCAAGGCCATTGTGTTTTCTGGTCTGCCTGATTGGAAGGCGCTTCTCGAGCAATTTGTCGAGCGCATGCCGGCGCGAAAGGTACTGATCCGCAAGTACCTTTACGGTGACGGAAAGACACTTGGTGAACTTGGCATGGACGACCCGTTCGTCATCGATGCGCACTGGGGCTATTACTTCGCAACCGGCGCCTGGGAGCCCGGTATCCGTATCATCTCGGCCCTGGCGTGGGCGGAGGAAAAAGACGACGTCGAGAAATTGACCATTGGCTCGATGGCGAAGTGGACGTTTGCCAGCAATGCGGCGCGTGACAAGAACCTACTCGATCTGGCCAAGGTACAGATGAACCACCAAGAAGAGAATGTGCGGCGGCAATTGCGCGATGTTATCCAGGCGGCTGAACTCTACGAGATCGGGAAGCTTCGGGAAGATGCGCTGAAGCGGATCGACGAGCTGCGAGCCAGAGGTCCACAGAGTGCCCGGGACTGGTCGAAGTACGGCAGCTATGGAACGACGGCACTGGCGGTGGGCTGTGTTGTTGCCAGTGCGCTCGGCCAGGCCGCGCTTGGAATTCCTTGTGTTGTAGGCGGTGCTCTGTCGACGGCAGCCGTCAAGTATCTCGGGCCGGATACGGGAAGCCAGTTGGGTCGTTGAGGGGGACTGCTCCTATCCTTTTCTGCAAAGCTCGACCCGAACCGATCGGAGAGAATCTGTTGCGGATATCCTCATCCTCAAGTGAGGATGACGCGGCGATATGCAGCCCTATGTCGCGCTTGGCGCGGTGCCCGCGAAAAGATGGGGGCGCTTCCGGCTGAGGCAATCACCGGTGATGTCCATGTCGTGGAAAGCGCACCGCTTGACGGGCTGTTTTCCAGGTGTAGTGGGGTGATTTATCACGTCGGTGCCAGGATGACGCACGCGGGGCTGCACTGGGGCCGTATGGTAGAGCGGATACGCGTGGGACCGTCGCCAATCCCGCTCAGTAGACTCAACGTAAATATCCTTAAGGCTACGTTGCGGGAGCTACGGTCGAAGCCGCTTCAGGACAAGCCTGTTGCCCTGAGCAAGAACATACAGATGGAGGGAGGTGCGGAGACGGCAGCCGATCTAAATGAGGCTGCCTAGTCTGAAAGCCGCGCGTAGATTGCTGTGCGGGCGCTCTACGGATCGGCACAAGTAAAGTCACTTCTTGCCGCGTTTGCGACGTTTGCGTTTCTTACCGGAAGCGGGTTTTTCGCTGTGACGGCGGTCGGGGCCATCGCTTTCCAAATCGACTTTTGGCCGCAGTTTGGAATAGCTCATTGGCGTCTGGAAAAGAATGAATGTCAGCCCACAAACCTTTTCGCGGAATAGGTTCGTGAAGAATTCCTGAGATACGCGTTTGGCCGCCGTTATGCGATGACCGCCGTCGATTACGACCCAGTTACCCAAGGCGCCGACACGACAGATGATGGGCTCGAGGCTGGAGTATCCTTCGCTGCGGATCGACTGCACAACCCGATCCAATCTTGGACTATTCAAGCGCTCGGCATGCTTGAGGGGGACTGATTCAAGCAATCTGATCGGCACCTCCACCTCGGCCAGACCATCAACGAACTCAATTTCGTGGAGGTCTTCGGGTCTGTTGATGCGCGACAATTTCGGAATACGCCCAATGGCGCGGGATCTGAAGTCCATGGCAAGGGTCCTCGCGAGTGTGAGCCCAAGCCCTTCGGGCACCTGAAGTGCCGGTATACGGCGGCAAATTATAACATAACCCGAGGGGGAGATTCATCTACATTTTGAGAATGGCCACCTTGCGGGTGACCTAGGTCGGCGGCGCGCATTTCGGGCGCTGCAGTGTTGTCGCCGATATCGGCGAATTCTGATTACTGTTGTAGACAGGAATTGCTGTGATGGACCTCGCGCCTGAAAGGTGGCCGCTGATTGCGACCGTGCAGTTATCCTGGCAATGAAGCCTGGGCGTACTTAATTTTCAGGGCAGAGTTCGAAAGCTTTGTCGAGCGCTGCTGTTGGACTTGCGAACTCGCCGATTGTCGTGCCGCCCTTGGCGTAGGCGGCGATATAAGCATCGGCCTCACGCTTTTCTTTGCCGGCATGGACATCAAGGACGGTGAAGTTAGTTCTGCCTTTACCAGGAGCCTTGATGATGATCGCTTTGGCACCACCATAGCTCGCGGTCCAAACACGGCACTTGCCTGTTACCGGTTTGAGATCTGAGATCTGGCTTCCGGCCAAAGCAGTTTTGACGGGTTCGGGCTGTTTGTTACTGTCATCAAGGGCGTTGATGACCGTCGGCGTTTTCTGGTCGGCCATTTGCTGAGCGGTTTTCGCCGACTGGGACAGGCCGATCAGCGATCCGGCACCGAGTGCGGAACGCTGGTTTGAACTATCGACCACAGGTTTCTTGGCGACGACTTCGACAGTCGGTCCCGGCTTTTGAGCTTTGACGCTCGCGACTTGCTTGTTGCTGTTACCGCGAGCGCGAGCAACCAACTCCGGACGCGGGTCCGGGGAATTGCAGAATGAGCGCATGAACACATCCGAGATGGCTTGGATATCATCGGAATAGCCGCGGTCGAATGGGGCCCATTTTCTGCCGAGATGAGTAAAAGTGATCGGGCCACGTATCGAGCGCTGGAAGGGTACGAGGATCTTCCACTCCTGCACTTTTCGTGTGCGTTCGGCTACGGGATTTTCGATGTGCGTACCGGTATACATGAGGACGTGCTCAAGGTGCCCGCGAACTCCGTCGGAGACCGAGGCGAAGCGTTCACCTTTGACCCCGCCACCGGTCGCTCCGAGGCCGGCGAAGTTGTTCTGGTCGGCGTCTACGTCGCCGGTGTAGCGCAGCGAGTTGGTCTCAACGACCATCTGGTAGAATGCCATGTCCCAGCGAATGCCGAGGTCCTCGCCATGACGCATGTAGTACATAGCGATCTCGTCGAAGCGCGAACTCAATGAAGGATTGCGGGACTTCAGGAAATCGCCCAGGCGGCCCGGCGTTAAGCAGGCGGGGACCTTGTTGGAGGCTGTGGCTTTAATCGCCGGCAGCGAGGCGGCGAAGGCCGGGGATGCAACGGCCGCAGCGGCGGTAGCAGCAGCGGCAGCGAGAACGTAGACTCCAGATCGGCTCAGCATGTGGCACCTTCAGGCGGAAACTGACAACGCGGGTTTAAGGGCGATCGTCGCACCCTGATGTCATAATTCGTTAAGTTTAACGGCTGGTTTACACGTGCTGGACGAATCGCCCCCGTCCATTGAGAATCTTTGCGTGATCAATGGGGCACGAGTTGGGGCAGGCTTGGGAGGAAATGTGGCGGTACGCCTGCTGACGGCTCAACAGGACGAGAATCCGCGTGCGAGACTGCCGCAACTTGTTTTGCTCAACTTGACGCAAATCGCTTAGGCAAGATGTTGACCGCTATCGAGAGTGATCATTTGTCCGGTCTTTGAAGGTGATCCGAGGATGAAGAGGACGGCATTCGCAATTTCCTCAGGCGGACACGCGCGTTGCAACAAGGTGCTCGCGACCTCTTTGTCGAAATCTTCCTTGCTTTGATGAATGCTTTGCAGAACGGGGCCCGGGGAGACCGCGTTCACTCGGATGTTTGGCGCCAACGCCTGAGCCAGGGTGCGGGTCGCAGTCCAGAGGGCTGCTTTCGAAATAGTGTAGGAGAAGAACTCCGGCGTGGGCCTGAGTACGCGCTGGTCGATAACATTGATAATATTGCCTGGGGTGCCCTGCGGCAGCTGGCGGGCAAACGAGGTCGCAAGGAAGACGGGTGCGCGCAGGTTGGTATCGAAGTGCCTGTCCCACACCTCCGGTCTCAGGTCCGTGGGACTGTCGTCAAGGAACGTCGAAGCATTGTTGATCAAGCAAGTCGGCGTGCCGAGCAGGTCGGCACAGCGATCAACTAGACTGCCCACAGCCGCGATATCCGACAGGTCACATTGCAGCGTGACGGCCTTGCCGCCAGCCGCGCGGATCTCAGCGGCCAGTTTTTCCGCTTCGTCGCCCGAGGCGTTATGATGAATTGCCACCTGCCAACTGTTGGCGGCGAGCGCGTACGTTATGGTGCGGCCAATCCGGCGCGCGGCGCCCGTGATTAGGGCTGTTGAGGGTTGGTTTGTTTTTTGCTGTGTCATGGAGCGTTCCGTACGATCGGCATTTCCAAAAGCACACAACGAACCAGTGGCTTGATAGGACCAAACAATCAGTAAGGACAGCGCAACATAACAAGTGCACGTCCCATGCCTGATCTTCAGCCAATCAGTCTGCTTTTGAGCCAGTTAACAAGCATTCGCCAAGCGCGAAAGGGAAGCAGCTTGCATGTTTCTTGATCAAAACCGCGGGCCTGTTGCGTGTCGACTACATGCGTTTTTGCGAATAGATAAGCTTTACTTAATGTCGTTGTGAAGTAGTCGCGAATCTCGTTCTCTAATCTTCAATGGTGTGATTGCAACTGGCGCGCTCCGACGGGGGGTCCTTTATCGGCGATGTAGGCATTCGGCACCTGCTTTGAAACTGGGGGTTTGCGAGCTATGCATACTAAACTAGGCCTTATGAGTTCTGTAATCGCTTTGGCGGTTGCTGGCGCCATCATCTCAACTCCAGCTGCTGCTGGAGACTGGTTCAAACGCGAGACAGCTGGCAGCGTCAAAGATGCGCCAGTTGTTGAAAGCGGTCGGAAATTTGAATGGTCGTTCAATATTGGCGGCACGTCGGATTACGTGTTCCGCGGTATTTCACAGACCTTGGAAAAGCCAACAGTGCAGGGCGGCGTCGATTTCTCGTATGGGATGTTCTACACCGGCGTTTGGGCCTCGGGTGTTGACTTCGTCGAAGGGGGTTCAAATCCGCCAGGCAGCGGTGATGCGACCGTCGAAGTCGACGTCTATGGCGGTATCAAGCCCAAGCTTGGACCCGTTGAATTCGACCTCGGCGTGATCGGTTACCTGTATCCAGGTGCGCAGGATCTTGCCGGTGCCGATCTTGACTATCTCGAAATTAAGGGCGGCGCGAGCTACACGATCCGCGGCATCAGCCTCAGCGGCGCTGTCTACTATTCCCCCGACCAGTTTGCGGAATCTGGACAAGCCTGGACGCCTGAAGCTTCTGTTGGTTACGAATTCCAGAGCCTTGGCATTTTTACTCCGACGATCGACGGTACCGTCGGCGCCTACTACTTCGATGGCAACAGCGGGCTTGATTACGTCTACTGGAATGCTGGTCTGGCTCTGGTGGTCGAAAAGCTGACGCTTGATTTTCGTTATCATGACACGGATTCAAACGGTGCTGACTTCTGCGGTGACAAGGGTCTTTGCGACTCGCGCTTCGTCTTCTCCGCCAGTGTCGCGCTTCCATAACGGCTTCAAAGAAAGCGGCCGCCGGTTTGTCCGGCGGTCGTTCCTATAGACTGACCTTTTCTCCCAAATACAACCACTACTTGAACCGGAGTTTCGCTCCGGTTTTTTCCTTTTCGGCTTCGATTAGTTGTCGCCGTCAAAGATATTTCCGATCGGCCCCAGCACGGAGCCTTCACCGGTGCCGCCGGCTGGTCGTGCATTGGCCTGTTTACGACCCGCGAAACGGTAACGATTTCTGCCAAACCTTTCTTGGGCTGCGCAGGTGAGAGAAGAAGACGCTTTCACCGCCAAATACCATCGACTTCGCAACCGGCCCGGACAATCTCGAATTCGATGGTCGTGGTCATCGCGGCTACGCAGCTGGTGTCAACATGTCAGTCCTAGCGGGGCCCGAGTTTACGTTCGAGGATAGTGCCACCGATATCAATGAACGTGAAGCCATCTCCTTCGAGCTTCTAAATGATGAAACCTTCGTCGTCGAAAAGGCCGGAGATGATGCGTTTTTGAAAGTAGAGGCCGACGCTATCGCCCTTGCCTGGGCAAAAAAAGGTATTCTACTGGTAGATCAGTGAGCCACTCAAATCCGCAAGGTGGAAGGGAATTGCGGTTCCTGGATAAGGCGCGGAAAACGCAACCCGGGCCTTGTCTTGTCCTTGATGGGTTAAGACGGTCATGAACAAATCTCTCCGCTGAGTAGGCGTCTGCCGGCGCCCATCAGCGATCCTAAGGTTCCGCTTTGCCGTTTTGAGCCGTCGCCGAAAATAGTGTCTATGTGGATGGCGACTTCCTTGAACATTATCGTGCCCGCCTCTGCGATGGTGCTCTCGCAGGGATCGAGTTCGATATCGACGAACTGCAATTTCTGGCCATTGATTTCGAAGTCGACGACGTCGGCGTCGCCCTTGCACCTTTGCTGGCGGCCGGCCGGGGGAACGGATCCAGATTGCGACATTTTCTCATGGCCTCCTGTCAAAAACGGTTCCTTGCGATCCAGGGTGTTGACGCTTAAGCGCAGGCAAATGGAGTGTGCGCTGCAACTTTATTAAATTGCAGAGGAAGGCGTCGCCAAACCCGCGCACTTGCATCGCGGTTGAGCGATTGCAGAACATTCATTGGTTGTTTGAGCCCGCACTGCTTCTTGCTTGTTATTCGGACCTTTTCACAGGCGAAGGTTTTGAACCTGCGAAACAGCGATTGTCGCAACGACGTCAAGCACAAGGATTCATTGCGGCGTAGTGAAGAGGTCGCATGTGGACGATAAGTCGTCGATTTGGAAATTCAGTCTTTCGAGTGGGACGGCCTTCATGTCCTCTCTGGCACCACTCGACGGAGGCCAGTCTAGTCGCTGAGATCGGTGCAACCCCGCTGCCGAGTTAAGCGTGGGGCTAGCGTCTTTATTTTTGCCAGCTTTTTTCGATCAATGTATCGGCGCTTATCGCGCCAGTAGGTGGGAGCGGATGTCTGATCCGCTAATCCAAATGCATCCATTGTGACCATTTATCCCCAGATCGCCTAATTGGTGTTGTTGCCGGACTCACGGAGACTCAACTAAGAGCAAAATATAGCGATGAAGAGGGTCGGCATGACGATGATTATCGCTTTGGCCGCTTTTGTACTTCTGGCCGTTTGGCT
>DAOUZE010000432.1 GCA_030665765.1 Filomicrobium sp. | reverse complement strand
TCCCGATACACCGATGACCAGATCAGCCGAAGACGCGGGAGAAGATCGTGTCGGCATGCTTCAAATGGTAGGCGATGTCGAACATCTCATCGAGTTCCGCCTCCGACAGGTGTTTCGTAACCTCATCGTCGGACTTCAGCTCGGTTAGAAAGTCCGCGCCCTCATTCCAAGTCTTCATCGCATTACGCTGAACGAATAGGTAGGCGTCTTCGCGCGAAACCCCTTTCTGGGTGAGCGCCAGCAAAACGCGCTGCGAGTTATGTAGACCACTCAGCTTTTCGAGGTTCGCCCGCATACGATCGGGGTACACCACCAGCTTCTCGATCACGCCAGCAAGCCGGTTCAAGGCGAAATCCAAAGTGACCGTGGCATCCGGGCCGATCATGCGTTCCACCGACGAGTGCGAGATATCCCGTTCATGCCAAAGAGCGACATTCTCCATCGCGGGCATAGCGTACGCCCTCACCATGCGCGCCAGCCCCGTGAGATTTTCCGTCAAGACCGGATTGCGCTTGTGCGGCATCGCCGATGAGCCCTTTTGACCAGGCGCGAAGTATTCTTCGGCTTCCAACACCTCGGTGCGCTGTAAGTGCCGGATCTCGGTTGCAAGCCGCTCGACCGATGAGGCGATGATCGCGAGCGTGGCAAAGAACATGGCATGTCGGTCACGTGGAATGACCTGGGTCGACACCGGCTCAGGCTCGAGGCCCATGGCATCGGCGACGTATTCTTCCACCCTGGGATCTGTGTTGGCGAAGGTCCCGATGGCGCCGGAAATAGCGCAGGTTGCAACTTCCTTGCGGGCAGCTTCGAGGCGCGCCTTGTTGCGTTGGAACTCCGCGTAGGCCTGCGCCAGCTTTATCCCGAAAGTCGTCGGCTCAGCATGGATGCCGTGGCTACGCCCGATGGTCACGGTCAGCTTGTGTTCTTTCGCACGCGTCTTAAGCGCCGCGAGCAGGCGGTCCAGATCTGTGAGCAAAAGATCCGCAGCACGCGTCAGCTGTACGTTGAGGCACGTATCGAGCACATCTGAAGAGGTCATGCCTTGGTGCACGAAGCGGGCGTCTGGACCAACGAATTCCGCTAGGTGCGTCAAGAAGGCGATAACATCGTGCTTGGTAATAGCTTCGATTTCGTCGATGCGGCCAATGTTGAATTCGGCGGCACCGCCTTTATCCCAGATAGCTGCGGCGGCTTCTCTCGGAATAATGCCGAGTTCGGCCATGGCTGTTGCCGCATGGGCCTCGATTTCAAACCAGATACGGAAGCGGGTTTCAGGCGACTAGATGGCCGTCATCGCGGGACGGGAATAGCGCGTGATCATGAGCGTTCTTCTTTTTGCTTTATTAAAATCGTTGTCCGGCTGCTAGCACCCCGATTGCAGCTCAGGCAATGGCCGAACGTTTAACTCCCAAACTGCTGTTGATAGGCGGCGGGGGCAATCCAATCCTCCGGCGTTGGCGCCGCCTCGTAAACCGCGCGGGCGACGGCTCGGGTGACAGCATCGGCAGCAGCGCTACCGAGTTGCGCGAGTGAATAAACAGAATTTTCCAGCGCCATGCTACCCGTCGCCAACGCATATACGATGTCACCATCAAGCGGGGAGTGAACCGGATGGATCGCCCGCGCAAGACCCGTTTGCGCCATAATAGCTAAACGCCGGGCCTGGCGTTTATCGAGTTGAGCGTTGGTAGCGACAACCGCAAGCGTCGTATTTTCACCCGGTCCGCCCTTGAGCGGCAGCGGCTGCGGTGGACCATCCCAGTTGTGCGGAGCACCCAGCCCACCAAATTCACGGCCGCGTTCGAAGAGGTGCGCCCAAAAATGTCGGGTATCACCCATGGTCACGGTTCCAACGGGATTTGCGGCAACGAGCGCAGCGACAGCCAGCCCGCCACCAATTGCAATCGATGCGCTGCCAAGTCCCCCGCGCAGGTTCGCGGTCGTCGCGCCAAACCCGGCGCCCACGCTCCCCAACTCGAAGTAACCCAGCGTCGCGGCCTGGCATGCCTCCCTCGCTAGCCGTGTGAAGGCATCCGACAAATGCCGCTTGTCACCCCCATTCAAGAGATCGAACAAGATCGCCTGGGAGACGATGGGAACCCGAGCCTCGCGAATCTGGAATCCTACACCGCGCTCAGCCAGCCAGTCGCGAACCCCAGAGGCAGCCGCCAGCCCGAATGCAGAGCCGCCCGACAGAACGATCGCGTGGATTTCTTCAACCGTTCCCTCCGGAGCCAGTGCCGCGGTGTCCAGTGTCCCCGGTCCACCGCCGCGAATATCCACAGCGGCAATGCAACCAGCAGGCGGCAACACTACCGTAACCCCAGAGCGAATTGTCGCATCATGGGCGGAGCCTATCGCGATACCAGCAACGTCGGTGATCAGATTTCGCGACAGGGTCATAACTGGAAATCAGCATAAAATGGGGAGGCTTAGGCTCCCAAGAACCTTGGCTGTCGGAGGCAGAAAGGTCAACGTCACACAAGCACTCCCGCCCCCCCTTATTCGAGTTCATCGCCACTGCATAAAACTTTCGAAATTTGAATTGCGATCGTCAAAGCCGCGCCCATATTCGAGTTGTAGAACAGCGGGTCGAGCGTGTTGGCTATCCGCCACGCAAAGTTACCATTGGAACAATGGCGGGTTGAATACTGCGCTATCCTGCGTAAATACTTACTAACCAATACCAGTCAAACTGGGTTGGTGACTGGCGATGTCCAACCGGTCGGACAGACATGGCCAGTGAGGAAACCGAAAGGGATCGCAAGATGAATGCGAACGATGTGGTTCAAGAGGTCGCCGAACTAAACGGCCTCATCGATGAGACGGAAGACCCACGTGAATGCTACGCTGCAGTGCGGGACTGCATCCGCAAGCACCGCGAAGCAGGTGAAGAGATCCCCGAGGATCTGCAGCGCCTTGAGAAGGTCATGTTGACTGAGTGCCTGGCGGA
>DAOUZE010000263.1 GCA_030665765.1 Filomicrobium sp. | reverse complement strand
AGGTAACGTTCACCATCAGCCCATCGCCCGACAGTTCCTTGCACGCTTTCAGTCCGTCGAACGTCAAAGGCACCTTAATCGTGACGTTCTTGGCGATTTTAGCCAGCTCGCGGGCTTCGCTCAGCATGCCCGCTGTATCGGTCGCGGCGACTTCTGCCGAAACGGGCCCAGGAACGATTTCGCAGATTTCGGCGATCGTTTCCTTGAAGTCGCGCCCGGATTTGGCGATGAGCGACGGATTGGTCGTAACGCCGTCGAGCAGACCGGTTGCTGCCAGTTCCTTGATTTCGTTTACGTCCGCGGTGTCGACGAAGAATTTCATGGCTGTCCCTTGCCCCAGGCTTGCCCTACCAGGTGCCCTACTATCCAAATGATTCGCATGTCTAGCGGTTTATGACCACGGCGGCCAGATTGGAAAACCAACTCGAGTTCTCGGCAAGCAAGACCACCGCGGAAACGGCGCTTGTTCCCGTGCTGCTGCCGATCGCATTGGATCAGACGTATGATTATTTGCCGCCCCCCGGTGGCCCTCCACCTCCGGGCGCTTTTGTCACCGTCCCGTTCGGCAATCAGACGCGCATAGGGTTGGTTTGGTACGCTTTGAGCGGCGACGGAGAGAAGAAGAAGGTCGATCCGAAAAAACTCAAGGCGATTAACGAGATTCTCGACATACCGCCTTTGCCGTTGCTGTCGCTGCGCTTTGCCGAGTGGATCGCCAAGTATACACTCAGCCCGCTCGGTATGGTCGCGCGCATGCTGATGAGCGCCCGCGAGGTGTTCGAGCCGTCAAAGCCCAGATTTGGTGTCACGATTGTCCCTGGCGCGCCATTGCCGCCGCGCATGACGCCCGCTCGTCAACGTGCGCTTGAGATCGCCGCCGACCGGCTGATCCGCCCCAAGGCAACACTGGCACGTGCCGCCGAATGCACCACTGGCGTTATTGATGGCCTCGTCACCGCCGGCTGTCTTGTTGAAGCAGCGATTCCAGAAAAACGTTGCCCGCTTCCTGATCCAGCGTACCAAGTCGTCGAATTCACCGACGAGCAACAGCAAGCTGTTGACGCTCTCTACTCTGCTGCGGATGCCGGCAACTTCTCGGTGACGCTGCTTGACGGCGTCACCGGCTCGGGCAAGACGGAGGTTTACTTCGAAGCCGTCGCCCGTACCCTCGCCAGGGGCCGCCAGGTTCTCATCATGTTGCCGGAGATTGCGCTTACTAGTCAGTTCTTGAGTCGCTTCGAGGCACGTTTTGGATGCGCACCGGTGGAATGGCACTCCGCCCAGACCGGTTCTGAGCGGGGCCGCCTTTGGAAGGCCGCGGCATCGGGTGAGGCTCGCGTCATCGTCGGCGCCCGCTCCGCACTATTCCTTCCTTACCCCGATCTCGGCCTGATCGTCATCGACGAGGAGCATGATGGCGGGTTCAAGCAGGACGACCGTGTCAACTACCAGGCCCGCGACATGGCCGTCGTTCGGGCCCGTCTCGGCGACTGCCCGGTCGTACTCGCTTCCGCCACCCCGTCGATCGAAAGCCACGTCAATGCCCGCACCGGCAAATACCGCCATCTCGTCCTGCCGGGGCGCTTCTCGGGCACCAAACTCCCCGAAATCACGGCAATCGACCTCCGTACCGAGCAACCCGACAAGGGCCGCTGGCTCAGTCCCCGCCTCGTCGATGCGATGGCCGAAACCCTTGCACGTGGTCAGCAGAGTCTGCTCTTCCTCAACCGACGTGGATATGCCCCGCTGACCTTGTGCCGTGCCTGCGGCCATCGCTTGGAATGCCCGCAATGCACCGCCTGGCTGGTCGAGCACCGCTTCAAGAATCGCCTCAACTGCCATCACTGCGGTTTTTCTCTCCCGATCCCCGACAAGTGCCAAAAGTGCGGCGAAGAAGGTACCATGACCGCTTGCGGTCCAGGCGTTGAGCGTGTCGCCGAAGAAGTCAGCGAGCGATTCCCCGAGGCGCGCATCGCGCTGCTCTCCTCCGACTTGATCCCGTCCCTTACCGAGATGCGCCAGGTTATCAAGCAAATCGAGAGCGGCGATACCGACATCATTATCGGAACCCAGCTGGTCGCAAAGGGCCACCACTTCCCCAACCTCAATCTGGTCGGCATCGTTGATGGTGATCTGGGGCTCGCTCAGGGCGCCGATCCGCGCGCTGGCGAACGTACCTTCCAGCTACTGCACCAAGTAACAGGACGCGCAGGGCGTGAAGCCATCCGCGGACGCGCCTTTATCCAAACGCACCTGCCCGAGCACCCAGTAATGGCGGCGATCCTCTCCGGCGACCGCGACGCCTTCATCGACCAAGAGATCAAGATCCGTCAAGCCGGGATGTTGCCGCCTTATGGCCGTCTAGCCGCACTGATTGTCTCAGCCAAGGACAAGGAAACGGCGGAACTCATAGCCCGCGACGTTGCTCACCGCGCGCCGCCGGCCGAACTGATCCAGGTGCTCGGCCCCGCTGAAGCCCCGATCGCTGTTATTCGCGGCCGTTATCGCTGGCGGATTTTGGTCAAGGCCCCACGCGAGATCGACCTGCAAAACTACCTGCGCGCATGGCTCTCGCGCGTACCGCCGCTCAAAGGCGACAACCGCCTCGCCGTCGACATCGATCCCGACTCATTCTTGTAAATCGGTGTCGAAAAGCGCGGCCCAATACTCAATCGTTGGGCGACAAGGAATGCGCCAGCCAGCGCTAGCCGCCGCCCTTCAGCGCTTCGACATAAACGATGGCAGTGAATGGCATGTGGTAACCGATGACCGCCAGTTTATCCTTCGCACGCATGTCGAAGATACGCTTGCGGATTGCCGCGACCTTTTCTTGCTCAACGTCAAAAACGCAATGCCAGTCAGGTCGGTCCACCGCTTTGCCAGTGCTTCACTGGTCCGCTCCTGGCGCGTGCGGTGATCTTTCAGACTGTGCCCAAGAGTGGATTGGGTCATCTCGCCAATCTGAATCGTTCCGGTGGTCCGGCGCAAGGGCCGGGTGGCGGTTTGCTTTGGTCACTGCCACGCCTAAAGCCCCGCGCCCTCCGCTTGCAGTACGTTCTCCGTGCCTTGCACCTTGCTCCAGAACTCGGCCATGTAGCCGTCGCTAAATCGGGAGATCGAGAATTCTTGGCCCAGATCAGCCAGCGGCCCGCCGCCATCGACGTATTGCGCCATCATTTCACCGAGCACCGGCGCGTATTTGAAGGCCTGCCCCGAGCCAAGCGAATGGATGAGATTGGGAACGCGGTGGTCCGGCCCGAGGATGAAACGCAGGTCAGGTGTGATGTCGAAAAACGAACGGTAGCCCGAGCCATATACGGTCTGATCCATGTTACTGAAGCGCCTGCGCGCCAGCTGCTCATAGACACGCATTTGCGAATAGCCGAGCGCCTGGTTGGTCGGATCGTTCATGAAGTCGGCGCCGAGCACGCTGAGCGGGCTTTCCGAGAACGCCCGCGCAGTCTCGCGGATACCCCGTTTGCGAGGTTGATGCATGTGGATCTCGCCATCTCGCCATTGGCGGAAATACGCAAGATTGACGTAGTCAGCGATGATCGGCATGCCGGTTTCCATTTCGTTGAGGCTGGTAAGCCAATTGGCGACATGGACCAGCTCCACGCTGACTGGGATCGACAGACCCATGCCGGCGAAAATAGCCGGGCTCCATGGTCCCGAGGCATTGATCACGTAGGAGCATTTGAATGTACCTGCTGAAGTCATCACCTTGGCGACTTCCCCCGATTCCCCGCGCTCGAATCCCTGGACCTCGGTTTTCTCCAGAAGCGTAATGCCGTTCTTTTTGATCGCCGAGTATAGAGTTTCCCGCACGTTGGAGGGATCGACCTGGAAGGCGCCGGATTCGTGAAAGAACACTTCATCGTCGTTGAGCAGAACAAAGTCCGGGCAAATTTGGCGGGCCTCGGCCAGACTGAGTTGCGAGAAGTCGATGCCCTGCTCGCGGAGCGATTTTTGTAGCCCGCTCCATTTCGCGTTGGCCCCACCGCCGGTGTCGCAAGCGATCCACAACGCGCCTGTGTTTTCGAGATTCAGCCCGACTCCCCAGTGCGTTTCGAGATTGGCCCACATCTCACTAGCCTGCTGCGCCAGAACGGCGGCTGTGGAATCGGCGTTGGCAGCCCGCACGATGCCCGAATGCCGCGCGGAAAGCCCGGAACCAACAATCATCTTGTCGATGATGCAGACGTCGCTGGCGGCATGGCCCCGCCTCGATATCCGTTTGGCAATGGAAATGGCGGCCGCCGTTCCTAGGCAACCACCTCCGATCACGATAGTATGAAAACTCTGATCCAAGACGAAATTCCCACTGTATTTCAAAACAGTTAAAACGCAGGCAGGCAACATCATAGATCGTTCCACAATCAAGCAAACTTGTCGCGGTGGATCATTATTCGCAACGACATGGCTTCCCTTCTCACTTCACTTCCCCGCGAGACCGCCCCTGAAGCCTTGAATACGCGCCCACTCCGTGGTGCCCTCTCGCCGATTTCTGACGTTACTGTTTCTGCTGCACCACCATCAGGAGCCCTGCAATGCCCGTCGCCACGAAGCGCATTAATTTCCCCGGCGCCAACGGCCACGAACTCGCCGCGCGCCTTGATTTACCGGTAGGTGCGCCCCGCGCCTACGCATTGTTTGCGCACTGCTTCACCTGCTCCAAGGACCTAGCAGCTGCCCGCCGCATCGCACAGGGTTTGGCGCAGGAGGGGATCGGCGTGTTGCGCTTTGATTTCACCGGACTCGGCCACTCCGAAGGCGAATTTGCCAACACCAACTTTTCCTCCAACGTCGGCGATCTCCTCGCCGCAACGAACTATATGCATCGCGAATTGAAGGCTCCGGCGATCCTCATAGGTCACTCCCTGGGTGGAGCAGCCGTGTTGGCCGCCGCCAGAGAGATCGCCGAAGTCAAGGCGGTTGCCACCATCGGTGCGCCCTCCGATGTCGGCCACGTCTTGCATCAGTTCGGCGCATCCCTTGATGACGTCCGCCAACAGGGTGAGACCGAAGTGAAGCTGGCCGGCCGACCCTTCACTATCCAGCGCCAGTTCGTCGAGGACGCCGAGAGGCAGAACCTTGCCGAAAAAATCGCAAATATGAAAAAGGCGCTGCTCATCTTGCATGCCCCGCGTGATGAGACCGTTGGTATCGATAACGCTACCGAAATCTTCGTTGCCGCCAAACATCCCAAGAGCTTCGTCTCCTTGGATGATGCGGACCATCTGCTGACCCGCGACGAAGATGCCGCATACGCCGCCAGGGTGATCGCCGCTTGGGCCGCCCGTTTCCTTGCTCCCGAGCCCCAAATATC
>DAOUZE010000477.1 GCA_030665765.1 Filomicrobium sp. | reverse complement strand
GTGCCAGCGTGCCGCGCTGGTTTGCATTCATTTAATCAAAAGTCGCGAAATCTGACATCTCGGATCGAGCCGGATCTATTGCGCTGCTCTCTTGTTGAGCCGGTCACGCCGTCGTTGTTGCGCGGCAAGCTTTCGTTTGCGCAGCGCTAGCCAACGTCTGCAGCTCGGGCGCGAAAGATTGCAATTGACTTTGATGCGCGGCCCCTTCGATTTCTTCTTTTTTTCGAGCCGCACGGCCAGCCGCTTTGACCGGTCCATGGAGATGTCGCGGTTGGCGCGCTGAATGATCTGGTCTGCCGTCATTGCCGCAAGAAACGGATTAGCGACCACCGCCGCCCGTGAAATCAGTCGCCGTACCGGCGTCGTCGGTTTGGCCTTCAGAACCCGGGTCGCCCCACTCGGTCCAAGTAGGTAGGCAAGCCGTAGGTTTCCGTAAGTCGTGACGATCCCGTTGCGCGCGAGATGCGCGGCAAGCTCACGGGTGTATTGCGCGACGACCTGTCTTGAGAACTTGCGGTCCGTGCGCAGCGCCAGGATCTGTGTCCTGTTGAGTCCGGCGATCCGCTCCGTGAAATGTCGCCGGGTCACATAAAGAAACGTCCCCTTTATGAATTGGTAGGGTCCAAGTGCGCTCGAGCGCGAATTTTTCAGAGTGTCTCGCCCGCTGGATTCGGCCATCATCAGGCGGTCGAGGAAAAGTTCGAAATCGGCGTTCTGGCTTGCTAAATCAGCGCGCCGTTTCGCAATCGAAGCTTGCGCCTGGGGAGCTTTCGCGTCTTGCGCTTTCTGCGCCTCCTCTGCTGCGGCAAACGCCAACGATGGCATAGCGATGACGGCCAGAACGGCGAACATCGAGCTACGCAAAATTTGCCTCGGGTTCGCGCTAGCTCGCCGATCTCGAGACCTGTGAATTGCTTTGAAGCGGGGCGTAGTCCTAAACTGAGGCGATACTAATCTCGGAGGTTGTTGCCAACACAACTGTTTATTGTTCCCCATGGAACAGCTCTCCTTACGTACTCGAGTTATGTTGAGGGCATGGAAACAGATGGGCCCTGTAGGCAAACACCGTCCAAGGGAAACACGCCGTGAAACTCACCATGATCAATACCGCAATCTTCATCGGCGCTGCCGCCGCCGTCACACTCGTTGCTCTCGCCGCAAGCGATGCACAAGCTGGAAACAGCAAGGAGATCTACCAGCGTTCGTACTACTCGAAAAAACCGATGCGTGGCTACGAAGGTCATGTCGGTCTTGATTATTACTGCACTTACAAACGGTTCCCAATCCGTAAGTGCAAGTGGAACGGTCGCCGCGAGATCTGCAAGATCGTCAAGTGGGAACTCGAACAGACCTGCTACTGATTCAATTTCACTACGTCGAAGCTCTTCCTCCTCCCCCTCGAGCCTGCCTTGCCCCGGAGTCACATCCGGGGCATTTTTTTCAATTGACCATAATCCGAGCTGTTTGTCTGTCGGTTAAAAAACACCACCAAAGCCACCGCCAACTTCGACCGCCGGCGCGTGACATTCAGCCTTGTCGCGGCGTATGCTGTTGCGATGAGTGCAGATCTGAATCTTGCAAGTTTCCGCCAGCGCCTGGAAGCACGCCGCGAGGAGCTGAAAGCGCTGCAAGCGATCAGTGCTGGCAGCCGTGATGCGGTCGAACTGGATCAGACGAGCGTCGGCCGCGTTTCGCGCATCGATGCCATCCAGCAGCAGCAGATGGCGCTTGCTTCCGAACGCCAGCGCAAAGAGGAGCTCGTGCGGATCGAGGCCGCACTTCAGCGGATCGTCGACGGCAGCTACGGAGAGTGCCTGATGTGCGAGGAGCCGATCACCGAAAAGCGTCTCGACTTCGATCCAGCCCTCGCCACTTGCGTGAATTGTGCCACCCGCAGCGGTCGCTGACCGGTTGATCAGCCTCCGTGATGCGCCGACAGTTCGCTGAGCAGCGCGTTATAGATCCCGCCACAGAACGCCACCGCCGCATCATCTTCGGATTTCCGCGACGACGTCCACTCAGCGAATGTCGTGTTGTCCTGCGCGATCGGTCGCAATTTGAGATGACCGATGTACTCCTCGACGTCCCCCGCCGATACCGGATTGGGACCATCGTCGATCGAGTGGCGTATCGTGTATGTGCCGTCGTTGTGTTCGATCGGCGTTTCCGCGAAAGCACTGTTAAGCAGGCGCTGCGCTCCGACAACATCGCCCAGCTTGCCGCCAATTGCATCGCAGCTGGTGATGGTCGTCGACCATGAGAGATCGTGGAAGTCGCGCACGGTCCGCCAGACCTGCTCGGCTGGCGCGGCAACTCGGATCGATTCGTATGTTCTGAAAACCTGCATGGTGTCCTCCGCGATTATCCCCAGCACCGCGAAACGATGCCCGAGCCTCGCGGCCGACTACGCCAGCCTCA
>DAOUZE010000048.1 GCA_030665765.1 Filomicrobium sp. | reverse complement strand
GGTTCCGTGCCCGGAGCCGCAATAGACGCACACAGCATCAGGGCTGCCGTTCAAGGTGGCGAGGTCTGACGTCGGCGTTTCTTGTTCTTTTTTCATGTTCATCTGAGATTGGTTGCTCATTTTACGTTTCGATGATGTCGTCACGGGCGCGACCGAAGCATCTCATCGTTTTCTGTGTATTCCGATGAGTTTGGCGGGAGAATGATGCGGACACATTACAGCGTCGGATCGCTCGAAAGTATGACTGCATACTAAGACCGTTCGCTGACAGTTAACCGAAATCATGGGCAGGTCGTTTTCTTGTAACGGTTTCATTGGCTTGACTGCTAGTTCGTGGTTAGGTCTTGGTCTGGGGGCGGGTCTGAGAGGTTGCTGCATACCGGCATGTTTGCGTTGGGCGGCGCGCAGTCAACAGGAGGCCACCTAACATGAGGGGGCATTACCTGCCCACATCGTTCCTGATGCTCGCTGGCGTTGCGGGCATATGGCTGCTTGCTGGCAGTTTCGGACAAAGGACGGTGCCGGAGTGGCAACTCGCCGGACTTGGTGAACCGCGACAGCTTGCTGAATCTTGGCCGTCAATTGGGTGGAACCTCGCTGTAGCAGCGCCGCCGGCGGCCGCGCAGGGGGGGGTGAAGGACCGCTCCGAAGCGGACAACCAAGAGCTTCCGAAATTTTGGCGGATCGTGATCAGACCGGGTTTCAGATCGTCTTTTGAAGGGACTGGTCGACCAGGGCAGCGGGTTGATGTGATTCTCGACGGAACAGCGGTTGCCTCGATCAAGGTCGGTGCAGACGGACGCTGGCGGGCGTCGACATCATTGCTTGGAGCTGGTGACTATCGCGTCTCGGTTGCAACGCGTGGGCAGCGCGGCAACTCCGTCATAGTCGGGCAGAACGTGCGGATCGCAATCCCCGAGCGGGCGGCTACCAGCGAGATCGTGGCCTATGCTCAGACCGCCGTCGAGAACGAGGTTGAAACTCGTGCTCATGCCGAGCGGCTTGCAGAAGCCGCCAGTGAGGAGTTCGGTGACTTTGCCAGGAGGCAATTGGCAGACGAGCGGCGCCAAAAGACCGAGCTCGCTCAGAACGTGGAGGTGGGCGAAGACAAAGCCGTGAGGGAGGCTCCTCCGTTAAGTTCGGCCTACGGCCGGATTGGAGACTGGTTTAAGAAATCCTCTGAGGACTATTTGGGTTATGTCGTGCCGGAGTTGGCGCGCAAGGGCGAAGACAGATTGCCGGCCCGGGTCGGGGATGTGTTGTTGCCCGAGCCCTCTAGCCGCCGCACGGTGGAGCAGGCGGCGAGGTCGAGCTTGATCCAGCGGGCACAAGACTGGCTCAGGGATGCCAATCGAAACTACCAAGATACTATTGTGCGCAATCTTTCTGGAGACGTGAAGAAGCCAGCCCAGATTGACGGAGGGGATCATCAGATTACTTCGAATCGCATGGAACGGGATGGAGCGTCGTTGCTAGTGGCCGACGTGGGTCAAACAATAGCAGACGGAGAGGAACGCCAAGCAGAAGCTACGAAGGCAGAAGCCGCGCGCCGGGCAGCCGCCGCGGAACAGGAAAGTGTGCGGGCGGAGGAAGCTCAACGGCAAACTGAAGCGGCTCGGAAAAAGCAACTTGAAGAAGATCTGGCACGTCGCCAGGCCCAGTTTGCGCAGGCCGAAGCCGCGCGCCGGGCGGCCGCCGCGGAGCAGGAACGTGTGCGGGCGGAGGAAGCTCAACGGCAAGCTGAAGCGGCTCGGCAAAAGCAACTTGAAGAAGATCGGGCACGTCGCACAAAGGCTCAGAAATTTTTGGTGGAGCGTCGCCCGCTGCATCGGAGTCTGGAAATTGCAAAGAAGGCGGCTCGGGCTGAGCGTATTGGTCAGCTCGCCGACAAAGCCCGCGAAAGCCGCCAATCCTCAACAGATGGTCTTGATGAAAGGCATACGACCGAACCTCAACAGACTGAGACCCGCTCCAGGGCGCTCGCGCAGAAATCGCAGCGGGCGGAGGAAGTCGCCCGTCTTAGTGATGAGCTGAGTTTGGTTGAGCGACCGGACTCCGGGGCGGCCCGAACAACGAACGTGCCACTGCCCGAAACGTCGCAGTTGCGGCGGGAACGCTACGACGTTTGGGCGAAAGACTCTCCAGGGGACCGGCTGGAGGCAGATGACACTCGTACGCGTGTCGAGCCGCCGGCTCGTCGCGGCCGCTCAGCGGGGTGGCGCATCCGGCGCAGCCGGCATGGTACAGGCTGCCGGGATCCCCGTGCCGGCCGAACAATCCGATTGCCGGGAACCTACGTGGTCGCGCGTGGCGATACGTTGTGGCATATATCGCGCAGGCATTATCGGCGCGGTTATCGTTACTGGCGGATCTATCGGGCCAATCGGCGCAAAATCCGCGATCCGCACTGGATCTATCCGTGCCAAAAGTTCTGGCTACCCCGGACGCGTCGAAGGCGATGACAAGGCGCCTGAAATAAAGCGAAAACGGTCTTGGATGGCTGCGCAAGAAGCGTGGCTTACGTTTCATACAACTGCCGGCGGTGCAGATCGGGCTTTACAACATTTTGCAGGCTTGATGCTGGTCGGAATTAAAGTCGGTCGATTGCGTTGATGCTCGTGGGTTCAACTGATTCAATCGGCTGGGCACTACGTGTCGCAATGCAGCGTTACGAAGTTTCCTCGATGGAAGGACATTTATGGTTGCTATCGGTCACGGCAGACGCGATCGGGGCGGGCAAGTCGATTCGAATCTGCTCGGTGCCCGCGAGGATCACTGGAAGGTCTTCAAAGGTCTATTGCCGTATGTTTGGCCCGAGGGCCGGCCAGATCTAAGGCGCAACGTCGTTATCGCATTTGGTTTGCTGCTGGTGGCCAAGCTGGTGACGGTATCGGTTCCGATTGCGTTCAAGATGGCAACCGATGCACTGACCAAGCTTTCGGGTGAGGCCGCGGCGGGCGGGCCGGTCACGCTCGCGGCGGCGGCGACATTCATGATCCTTGCCTATGGAACCGGTCGGCTGATGACCGTCGTTCTCAACCAGATCCGTGATGTGTTCTTCACCAAGGTCGGACAGAACGCGGTCCGACAACTCAATACTCGGACATTCCTTCATCTGCATCAGCTCAGTCTGCGGTTTCATTTGGAGCGGCGCACCGGTGGTTTGTCGCGCGTTCTTGAACGCAGCGCGCGGGCGATTGAACTGATTATCCGCATGGGCATTCTCAACGTGGTGCCGACGATCATCGAGCTGGTTTTGATCTGTGGCGTCTTGTTCTACTTTTTCGATGCCACGTATGTGGTGATCGTCGTGGTCACGGTTGCCGTCTACTTGTGGTTCACCTTCAAAGCCTCCGAATGGCGGATCGCGATCCGCCGTGAAATGAACGACAGCGATACCGATGCCAACACAAAGGCGATCGACAGTCTTTTGAATTTCGAGACGGTCAAATACTTTGGTAATGAGGGGTTGGAGTCGCGCCGTTTCGATAGCGCGATGGAGCGTTACGAGGGGGCTGCGATCCGGACCTATTCGTCGCTTGCCATTCTTAACGCCGGTCAGGCTGCGATCTTCACTGTCGGCATGGTGACGATGATGTGGCTCGCTGCCCGTGGTGTTGCCGCCGGCACCCACACGATCGGCGATTTTGTCTTGGTAAACACACTGATGATCCAGCTATGGATGCCGCTCAACTTCATGGGCATGGTTTATCGCGAGATCAAACAGGGGCTTGTTGATATCGAGGTGATGTTCGCTTTGCTCGGACAGGAGCCGGAAGTCGAAGACCGTCCTGGGGCAAAACCCCTTGTCGTCAAGGACGGCGAGATCCGCTTCGAGAAGGTCTTCTTTTCCTATGATCAGGAGCGGTCGATCCTGCATGATGTTTCGTTCACCGTTCCAGCGGGTAAAATGGTTGCCATTGTCGGCCCTTCGGGAGCCGGCAAATCGACCATCTCTCGGATACTTTTCCGCTTCTACGATATCGAGAAGGGGCGGGTTACGATCGATGGTCAGGATATTCGTGATGTGACACAGGCATCGTTGCGTTCGGCTATTGGTGTGGTGCCGCAGGACACCGTGTTGTTCAACGATACGATCAAGTACAACATCCGCTACGGGCGACCGGAAGCCAGTGATGAAGAAATCATCGAGGCGGCGAAGATGGCGCAGATCGACAGTTTTATTCGGGCGATGCCGCAGGGTTACGACACCATGGTCGGTGAGCGCGGGTTGAAGCTGTCGGGTGGAGAAAAACAGCGCGTTGCCATCGCGCGGACGATCCTGAAGTCACCACCAATCCTGATGCTTGATGAAGCGACGAGCGCGCTCGACAGCCACACGGAAAAAGAGATCCAGGATGCCCTCGACAAGGTTTCGAGGGATAGGACGACACTTGTGATCGCCCACAGACTTTCAACTATTGTGCACGCCGATCGTATTCTGGTGTTTGAGGCGGGCCGTGTCGCCGAGCAGGGAACGCATGCGGAGTTGATCGCAAAAGGCGGACTCTACGCGAGTCTGTGGAATCGGCAGCGGCAGGCCGAGAAGGCGCGCGAAGAACTGGCGCATGCACTGGAAGAAGCAGAGAGGACGGGCGCCTTGCCGGTAGGCTGGGAGCGTTCGAATATCGTCAGCGAGTAGTGCTGTTACTTCGGCCACAGCGATGCGATGTAGCCCATGTAGGCGATCAGCATTGCCGCGCCTTCAAACCGGGTGATACGGCCTCCATTGGAGGCGCAGACGACCAGAGCGAGGGCTGCGGCGAGCATAATGAAGTTGTCGTAATAGATGATCTGCTCAGGGATGGCGGTTGGCGCGAGAAGACCGACCACGCCGCCAATGCCGAGGATGTTGTAGACGCAGGAGCCCAGCACGTTTCCGACGGCGACGTCGGAATGTCCACGGTAGGCGGCGACAAGCGAAGTCACGAGTTCAGGTAGCGAGGTGCCGATAGCAACGACGGTGAGGCCGATCACGGCTTCGCTGACGCCAATTTGTTGGGCAAGGGAAACCGCGGCGTCAACCAAAAGGCGACCGCCGAAGATAATGGTGCCGAGGCCCGCCAGAGCCATCAAAAAGGGCAGTGTGCGTCCGAGCCGCGTGCTCCATTTGAGGCGGAACGCGCCGGCGAGATCGCCATTGCGCATGAGTTCGTCATAGGCTTCGGACATCTCGAATGCGGCGCTGTGGCCGGCTTCGGGTTCAAGTCGTTCCTGACGGATGGCATAGATGAGGTAGGTGGCGAGAAGTCCGATGAAGACGAGGCCAATGGGCCGGGTTAACGGCGAAAAAAACGCAAAGATAGTGAAGGCCGCGGATGCAGCGATGACGACGCCACCATCTCGCTTCAAGGCACGCGAGGTTACGGTGAGCGGCGCCAGCAGGGCGGAAATTCCGACGATCAATAAGATATTCGAGATATTCGAGCCGACGAAGTTGCCGATAGAGATGCCTGGCGATCCCGCCAGCGAGGCCTGCACACTGATGACGAGTTCCGGCATTGATGTGCCGAAGCCGACCAATACGATACCGATGATTAGCGGGGAAACTCCGATCCGTTCGGCGATGGCCACAGATCCGCGCACCAACAGCTCGCCGCCGGCGACCAGCAGCACAAAGCCTATCAGAAGGAGGAAGACGTCCAGCATATGGGCTCCGAATGAACTGGGAGGCTGCGGTGATCACGGGCCGGGAGGGATCATTCGACAAGTTCGTCTCGTGTATAGCCCTGCAAATAGAGCAACGCTTTCAAATTGCCATGCTTGATTGCAGCTTTAGCTTCGCCCGCGACAATTGGCTTAGCCCGGTATGCAACGCCAAGACCGGCCTTTCGTATCATCGCCAGGTCGTTTGCCCCATCTCCCACGGCAAGTGTTTGTGAGAGTGGAATACCGTGCAATTTCGCCTCGCTTTTTAGGGCCTCCAGTTTGGCCTGTCGGCCAAGGATTGGCTGCTTGACCGTGCCCAGGAGGCGGCCATCCGACACGCAGAGCTGGTTGGCTTGGCTGATGTCAAAGCCGATAGAATTGGAGATACGGTCGGTAAAGTATGTGAATCCGCCAGAGACAAGGGCGGTGCGCGCACCATGCGCCTTCATCGTCGCGACGAGCGCCCGTGCACCGGGCATAATGGAAATACGGCTGCCGATGATTTCATCAAGGAGGCCGACCTCGAGGCCGGCGAGCAGAGCGACCCGGGATTTCAAGGCTTCGGCAAAGTCCAACTCACCACGCATGGCGCTTTCCGTGACGGCCGAAACTTTGTCGCGGACCCCAGCAAAATCGGCTATCTCGTCGATGCACTCCTGCTCAATGATGGTGGAATCCATATCAGCGATTAGGAGTTTTTTGCGCCTTGGCGCGCCGTCGTCGGGCAGGATATTCACATCAACGGGTAAGCCGATGAGCACCGTGGAAGCTTGTTGCTTCAAGCGTTGGCCACCGTCAGCCTGTGTGACGAGCCGCAGCTCCCAGGCTTCGCCGGTCGATAGCCAGCGGCTTTCGATGATCGCGTCTTTGGCGATGATGCGGGTAATGGTATCGGTCAGGGTGGCGTTGAGACACGGAGCTTTTTCGGGTGCCGTGATTACAAGCACCAGGGATGAAGGATCGGGCATCGGCGGTTTTGGATCCGGTTTTGGTATCCCTAGAGAATAACACGTCAAATGGGCTCGCAGCTAAATCAATCAAGCCCTGTCTGCGAAGTCGCCGTAGTTGCACAATGGGATCGCGATCTTGGCGGCTAAGCGTGCCATTCTTATTGCAGGAGCGACCGCCAGCGGCAAGTCGGCGGTGGGCATGCGTCTGGCCCGGAGTTTTAACGGTGTCATCGTCAATGCGGATTCCATGCAGGTTTATGCGCAAATGCGCGTGTTGACGGCGAGGCCGGAGCCAGCAGACGAGTGGGCAGTGCCGCATCGACTCTATGGTCAGGTCAGTGCCCGCCAGAATTACTCGGTGGCGCGCTGGCTTGAGGATGTGCGTGAAGTGCTCGGAGAAATCGAGCGGCTTGGTCAGCGCCCGATCTTTGTCGGTGGCACGGGGCTCTACTTCAACGCTTTGACGCAGGGGCTTTCGCCTATGCCCGAAACCGACAGCGTCGTGAGGGCCTACTGGAGGGGGGAAGCGCGAAGGAGGTCGCCGGAGGAGCTCCATGCAGAGCTGATGCGGCTCGATCCGCTGACGGCCTCGCGCCTTCGACCCAGCGATCCGCAGCGGATCGTGCGGGCGCTGGAAGTGTTTCAGTCGACCGGGCAACCGCTGGCGCGATGGCAAGGAAAAGCGGGTACGCCACTATTGCCCGCAGGGGCCTGGTCGGGGCTGGTGATTTCGCCGGAGCGGGAGGCCATCTACAGGCGCGCCGAAGCCCGCTTCGATCAAATGATGGCCGCGGGAGCCTTGGATGAAGTGCGGCAGTTGCGGCAGATGCAACTTGACCCAGAGCTGCCGGCGATGCGGGCGCTCGGCGTGGCTCCGCTGATGCAGCATCTTGATGGTGAGATTGCACTGGAAGCGGCCATCGAGATGGCAAAAACGCAGACGCGACGCTATGTCAAACGGCAGCTCACATGGCTCCGAAGATATATGATTGCTTGGAGGCAGGTTAAAACGAAATAATATTAGTATTTCGCACTACTTGTTTTAATTTTCGTTGACTTGCTTAAAATGCCGTCCACATCTCAACGTTTTGGTGACGATAACGCACCAATTTGGTCACTACCTCGTGATCTTGACCGTGCTGCGACATCAAATGATGCTTGGGTGCGAACAAGACGTGCATTGGAACGGAAAGACTGTTGCTTGAGAGCCAGGCGGTGGCTCGCTAGCGGACCTAATGGAGGGGCCCATGGCGCGAACCATGACCGGAGCTGAAATGGTGCTCAAGGCGCTTGCCGATCAGGGCGTTGAGCACGTGTTCGGGTATCCAGGTGGCGCGGTGCTGCCGATTTACGACGAGATGTTTCAGCAAGATAAAGTCCAGCATATCCTGGTGCGCCAGGAAGGCGGGGCGGTGCACGCCGCTGAGGGGTATGCGCGTTCGACGGGCAAGGCTGGGGTTGTCTTGGTGACTTCGGGGCCAGGCGCGACAAATGCCGTTACGGGCCTTACGGATGCGCTGATGGATTCCATTCCGTTGGTCTGCATTACCGGTCAGGTGCCAACGCATCTCATCGGTAACGACGCTTTCCAGGAGTGCGACACGGTTGGCATCACGCGCCCCTGCACCAAGCACAACTGGCTGGTTAAAGACGTTAACGATGTCGCGCGGGTTATCCACGAAGCCTTCTATGTGGCGCGTTCGGGACGGCCAGGACCAGTTGTCGTCGATATTCCCAAGGACATCCAATTCGCGACCGGAAACTACGTCGGGCCGGCAAACATCCAACACAAGACCTACCGTCCGAAATTAAAACCTGAGCAGCCGGCGATCCGCGAAGCGGTTGACCTGTTGGCTGGTGCCAAGAAACCTATTTTCTATACTGGCGGTGGCGTGATTAATTCGGGTCCGAAGGCCAGCAAGCTGTTGCGCGAGTTGGCACGTCTGACCGGCTATCCCGTGACCTCAACGCTGATGGGGCTTGGTGCGTTTCCAGCTTCCGACAAACAATGGCTCGGGATGCTCGGTATGCACGGCACCTACGAAGCCAACCTGGCGATGCACGATTGCGATGTGATGGTTTGCATTGGCGCGCGTTTTGACGACCGTATCACCGGCCGGCTGGATGCCTTCTCGCCAAACTCGAAAAAGATCCACATCGACATCGATCCGTCATCTATCAATAAGAACGTTCACGTTCAATTGCCGATCATTGGAGATGTCGCTTACGTCCTGGAGGACATTCTCCGAGTATGGAAGTCGAAAGCGCCTCAGATCGATAAGGCTGCGCTGAAGAGCTGGTGGAAAGAGATCGACGGATGGCGTGCCAGGAAATCGCTTTCCTACAAACGGTCGGAGGACGTGATCATGCCGCAGTATGCGGTAGAGCGTCTCTATGAGCTGACCAAGGACCGGGATCCTTACATCACGACGGAAGTCGGCCAACATCAGATGTGGGCGGCGCAGTTTTTCCATTTCGAGGATCCGAACCGGTGGATGACGTCGGGCGGGCTTGGGACGATGGGCTATGGCTTGCCGGCGGCAATCGGCGCGCAGCTGGCGCATCCGAACAGCCTTGTCATCGATATTGCCGGTGACGCCTCGATCTTGATGAACATTCAAGAGGCGTCCACGGCGTTGCAATACCGGTTGCCCGTGAAGGTGTTCATCTTGAACAATCAGTATATGGGTATGGTGCGCCAGTGGCAGCAGCTGTTGCATGGCAATCGGCTGTCTGAAAGCTATACCGAGGCCCTGCCCGACTTCGTCAAGCTGGCTGAAGCATATGGCTGGAGGGGCATCATTTGCGATCATCCGAACGATCTTGATGCTGCGATCAAGGAGATGATCGAAACAACTGAGCCGGTGATCTTCGATTGCCGCGTTGCTGCGCTTGCAAATTGTTTCCCGATGATCCCGTCGGGCAAGGCGCACAACGAAATGCTGCTTGGCGAAGAGACCTCTGATGAAGACGTCGCAACGGCGATCGACGAAGAGGGTAAGGTGTTAGTCTGACGAACTTGGGGTAGGATTTTCTCCTCAATTGAGCGCAAACCACAGTTGACTTGCGTCGCCGCTGTGTCGAGCGGCCGGCCACGCAAGTCCACCCACAAAGCATGCTCGTTTTTGAGCGAAGTGCGAGACGCAGCCGACTTTTTTTGGCAGTTTGATGGTTCACCAATCAGTTCAGGTCGATCGCGGCGGCAAGTGTGTGTAAATCACCTCAATGGCACAGCGGCGCTCCGCGTACGGGCTTGTTCCCCCATTAGATAGCAGCTAGAGCATCTTGACCGAAACTGGTTGGTCTTCATGGCCAGTTTTGGGGTGCCGTTGCCGGGAAGCTGTGGCAGATGTCCAGTAAAGGGCGTGCGGTTTACGTGAGAAGACTTGTCATTTGAACGGAGGTGGCCGTGGCAGAAGAGCCGATCGTTGCACAATCGGGGCCCTATCAGGTCGAGCTTGAAGAAGGCAAAGCCTATTTCTATTGCCGTTGCGGACGCTCGAAAAAGCAGCCGTTTTGTGATGGCTCGCATAAGGGTACGGACATCGAACCGCTTCGATTTGAGGCCGAATGCAGCGGAACCTTCAATCTGTGCGGCTGCAAGTCCACTGACGATGAGCCCTTCTGCGACGGATCGCACAACATTCTGTAGAACCACATTTTCTGTTCTCTCGGGAGCCGTCCAGTGGCTGCGCGAATAGTGCCGTCTTGCTCCCGAGTATGATAGTCACCGCTTTCCGGCGCTGCCGTCCGGAGCCCGCTTCTAAGCTTCCACCCAACAGGCTCAAATGGATTACTTCCTACAGCAGCTCATTAATGGACTGACGCTTGGCTCCGTCTACGGCCTGATCGCCATCGGTTACACGATGGTCTACGGGATCATCGGCATGATCAACTTCGCGCACGGCGATGTTTTCATGCTGTCGGTTTTCATCGCCCTCATCCTCTTTTTGTTGATCACATCGCTTTTCGGCGGTCTCGCTATCGCGGTAGCGCTGGTGCTTGTATTGATCATCGCCATGGCGCTCACCGCTTTGTGGAGTTGGGCTATCGAGCGTGTCGCCTACCGACCGCTGAGGGGCTCCTTTAGGCTCGCACCGCTGATTTCGGCGATCGGCATGTCGATCTTCCTGATCAATTTCGTTCAGTTGGTGCAGGGGCCTCGCAACAAGTCGATCCCGCCCATTATTGAAGGCGGATTTGAGATTCAGATCGGTAGCGGAGACATCACGCTATCTTACAAACAGATTCTGATTATCCTCACGACCGCGGTGCTGCTGGCCGCTTTCTGGTTCATCGTGCAAAAAACATCGCTGGGGCGGGCACAGAGGGCCTGCGAGCAGGACCGAAAAATGGCTTCGCTGCTCGGCATCGATGTCGACCGGACGATTTCGCTGACGTTTGTCATGGGCGCTGCCCTAGCTGCTGTCGCGGGTGTTCTTTTCATGGTGCAGTACGGCGTGGTGAACTTCTCGGACGGCTTCGTGCCTGGCATTAAAGCTTTCACGGCTGCGGTTCTTGGCGGTATCGGGTCTTTGCCCGGTGCCGTCATCGGTGGATTGCTTATCGGCCTAATCGAGGTGTTTTGGTCGGCCTATTTCTCGATTGATTACAAGGATGTTGCCGCGTTCTCGATCCTGGCGATAACGCTGATTTTCATGCCGTCCGGCATTCTCGGCAAACCCGACGTGGAAAAGGTCTGAGTATGTCGGAGGGTGAGGCAAAAACAGTCGCATCCGATGAGAGGGCTTCATTCAGCTGGATTAGCGCGCTTCGCGATGCCGGTTTTCTGGCGCTGTTTACGTTGGGACTATCGTTTCCAATTCTAGCCTTTCGGACACGGCAGGATCTTTGGCACGGTTTGGTGCTGGATCCGCGCTGGGATCTTGTCGCAACTGTCGTCGCCATTGCATTCTTCGGCCGGCTCAGCTGGCTTGTCGTCGGTGGGCGCGTTTCCCGCAACGTTCAGTCGTTTGCAACGCAGGTCGGTGAAGTCCTGGCCCCGTTGCAGAACTATAAAGGCACGTTCCGGCTGGTTGGTCTTATCTGGCTGATTGCCTATCCATTCCTGGCGGTATTGATCGCCGGGCCGGGAGGCGCGCTGAAGTGGATAGATAACTTCGGCATCCAGATCCTTATTTACGTGATGCTCGGCTGGGGCCTCAACATCGTAGTCGGGCTCGCCGGTCTGCTTGATCTTGGCTATGTGGCCTTTTACGCCGTCGGTGCTTATTCGACTGCGCTCTTGTCGACTTACTTCGGCCTGTCATTTTGGATCTGCCTGCCGCTTGCGGGCATCTTCGCTGCCTTCTGGGGGATCCTACTCGGGTTCCCCGTGTTGCGCTTGCGTGGTGACTACCTGGCCATTGTGACTCTTGCTTTCGGCGAAATCATTCGGCTCGTGCTGATCAACTGGGTCGAGTTGACGAATGGCGCCGCCGGGATATCTGGTATTCCGCGGCCTACTTTTTTCGGGCTGCCCTTCAATGCATCAGATGAGGGCTTTGCTGCGTTTTTCGGCCTTGAGTTTACGCCGCTGCACCGGCTGTTCTTCTTGTTCTACTTGATCTTGGCTCTCGCCCTATTGACGAACTGGGTGACAATCCGGCTGCGGCGCCTACCCATCGGCCGTGCGTGGGAAGCCCTGCGGGAAGACGACATTGCCTGCCGCTCACTGGGTATCGATACGGTAACGACCAAACTGACCGCCTTTTCGATCGGTGCCATGTTTGGTGGCATCGCCGGCGCATTCTTTGCTGCACGGCTTGGCTTCATCTCGCCGAAGTCCTTCGAGTTCATGGAGAGCGCCGTGATCCTGTCGATCGTGGTGCTTGGTGGCATGGGCAGCCAAGTCGGCGTTGCTATCGCCGCGGTCGCGATGATCGGCGGTACCGAATTGTTGCGTGAACTGGGCTGGCTGAAATCCATTTTCGGCGCAGGCTTTGATCCGACCCAATACCGGATGCTGCTGTTCGGCATGGCGATGGTGGGCATGATGGTGTGGCGTCCGCGCGGGCTGATCTCAAAACGCGAACCGTCGCTCGTCCTGCACGAGAAGCGCGCCATCGGCGGCGACCTCGTCAAGGAGGGGCAGGGCTAATGGGGCAGGCGGCGATGAATACTGGAGTTGGTCCTGCTTTAGAACCGATCCTAAGGGTTGAGCACTTGACGATGCGTTTCGGTGGTCTTCTTGCCGTCAACGACCTTTCATTTGACGTTGCGCGTGGTCAAATTACCGCGCTGATCGGTCCGAATGGTGCCGGCAAAACGACGGTGTTCAATTGCATCACCGGTTTTTACAAACCCACCAGTGGCCGTGTCGCGCTGATGTCTGGCGGCCCGCAGTCCGATCCGGCTATTGCGGCGCTGACCGACTCTCCCGGCCGCTCGCAACGTGTCGGCAGGGGTGGCGTATACTTGCTTGAGCGTATGGCGGATTCGGAGATCGCCGCGCAGGCTAAGGTTGCGCGCACCTTTCAAAACATCCGGCTGTTCACCGGGATGACGGTCCTTGAAAACCTGATTGTTGCTCAGCACAACTGGTTGAACCACGCATCGGGCTATTCGGTACTCGGTCTGGTAGGTGCCAAGAGTTTCCGAGAGGCGGAGGCGAAGGCCGTTGAGATCGCGGTGGCCTGGCTTGACTGTATAGGCCTTAAGGGCCGTGCGGATGATCCTGCGGGGGCACTGCCGTATGGCGACCAGCGCCGTCTGGAGATCGTGCGCGCCATGTGCACCGGACCGGTGCTGCTTTGCCTCGATGAACCCGCTGCGGGTCTCAATCCTCGCGAGAGTGCGGAGCTAAACGAATTGCTGTTGTCGATCAGGGATGGCAACGGCACGTCGCTGTTACTGATCGAGCACGACATGTCCGTCGTGATGGAAATCTCGGACCACATTGTCGTGCTTGAGTACGGCAAGAAGATCTCCGATGGTACGCCGGACTACATCAAGAATGATCCCAAGGTCATTGCAGCCTATCTCGGCGTCGAGGACGAGGAAGTCGATGAGGCCGAAGCGGAGATCGAGGGATGAGCGAACCAATGCTCTCAGTCGGTGGGGTTTGGACCTATTACGGCAGCATTGTTGCGCTGCGTGGCATTGATCTGGAAGTACACAAAGGGGAGATCGTGACGCTGATCGGCGCGAATGGCGCCGGCAAGTCCACCCTGATGATGACGATATTCGGCGCGCCGCCGGCCCGCCAGGGCGATATTCACTTTCAGGGAAAGGACATCACAAAGCTTCCGACGCACAAGATTGCCCGCTTGGGGATCGCCCAGTCGCCGGAAGGCCGACGTATCTTTGCGCGCATGACCGTGCTGGAAAACCTGCAGATGGGCGCACAGCTCGTCTCCAACGAACACTTCGACGCTGATCTGGCACACGTGACCCAGCTGTTTCCGCGTTTGCGGGAACGCCTCGACCAACGCGGTGGCACGTTGTCAGGTGGCGAGCAGCAGATGCTGGCCATTGCCAGGGCGATGATGAGCCGACCCAAACTATTGCTGCTCGATGAGCCGTCGCTGGGGCTTGCTCCGTTGATCGTCAAACAGATCTTTGAGGTGATTGACGAGATTAACCGGAGCAACGGGGTCACCGTGTTTCTCGTCGAGCAGAATGCTTTCCATGCGTTGAAACTTGCTCACCGCGGCTATGTAATGGTCAACGGCGAAATCACTATGAGCGGTGCGGGCCGTGAGCTTCTGCATCGTCCCGAAATACGTGCGGCTTACCTGGAGGGTGGACGGCATTGAGTAAGACAGGTTCTGAGGTGCGATAACGGGAAGACGACTGCGATGGAGACACTCTATCCAACCGGCCCTAATGGTCTGGCTGTTTTTATTCTCGTCACCCTTGTTCTGGGCGGCGCAGCGAGCTGGGCCACCGGTCGAGCGATCGCGATGACCTGGAAGCCACTGTGGCAGCTTGCCGTATACATCGGGCTTATGACCTTTGCGGTCCGTTTCATCCACTACGCACTGTTCCAGGAGCCGTTTTTGACGCCCGGCAATGTCATCGTTGATTATTTTGTCCTATTGGCAATGGCTTTCGCGGGTTACCGGGTGATGCGCGCATGGCAGATGCAAACTCAGTATCCTTGGTTGTTTGAGCGAACCGGGGCATTGAGTTGGAAGCGCAAGCATTGACCTCCACGCCCCTCGCAGTTACAGCGTCGACATCCCAAATTGCCATGGAGTGGCCTCCTAACCCAATGGAGAGTTGAGATGCGGAAACTTTTGATTACCGGCATCAGCGTTCTTTCGGTATTCGCTGTCGCGGCTTGCGGAGACTCGGGCACCGATAGCTCTAAGAGCGGCGGTGAGGAAACGATAAAAATGGGGGTCGGCGGTCCGCTCACAGGACCCAACGCCGCATTTGGTGCACAGTTGAGGAACGGCGCCGTACAGGCGGTCGAAGACATCAACGCCGCTGGCGGTATAAACGGAAAGAAGATCTCGCTCGTCTTTGAAGATGATGTCTCGGATCCCAAGCAGGGGGTATCGGTAGCCAACAAGATGGCCGGTGAAGGCGTTAAATTCGTCGTTGGTCACTTCAACTCCGGCGTTTCGATCCCTGCGTCCGACGTCTACCTCGAGAACGGTATGCTGATGGTGACGCCAGCGTCGACCAACCCGAAGATCACCGACCGCCAGATGTGGAACGTTTTTCGCGTTTGCGGTCGTGACGATCAACAAGGAACCGTCGCCGGGGAATACATCTCCAACAACCTGGCAGACAAAAAGGTCGCCATCGTCCATGACAAAACGCCATACGGCAAAGGATTGGCTGACGAGACGAAAAAGGCTCTTAACAATGGCGGTATCAACGAGGTGATCTATGAAGGCATTAACTTGGGGGAAAAGGACCTTTCCGCGCTGGTCGCTAAAATGAAGGATGCCGGCGCGGAACTTGTCTACTTTGGTGGCGTTCACACGGAGGGCGGCCTTATCGTCCGGCAGATGCGCGACCACGGGCTCAATGCTACCTTGATGTCGGGGGACGGGATCGCGACCGATGAATTCGCGTCCATCGCTGGGCCGGCTGCCGTTGGCACGCTGATGACTTTCGCGCCGGATCCTCGCAAGCGTCCGGAAGCCGAAGATGCTTTAAAGAAATTCGACGAGAAAGGCATCTCGACGGAGGCTTACACGCTGTACTCATACGCCGTCGTCCAGATCATCAAGCAGGCAGCCGAGGCGATTCAATCGCTCGATCCGAAAAAAGTCGCCGAGCAAATGCGTTCGGGACAGGAGTTCGATACCGTGATCGGCAAAATCGCATTCGACAAAAAGGGCGATGTAAATCGGCTCGATTACACCATGTATACATGGAAGAATATCGATGGCAATCGGGTTACCTACGTAGAGAATTGATCCAGTTCTCTAAATATTCGAGTTCCCAGAGCAACAGGGGCGCCCCTCGCGGGCGCCTTTCGTATGAATTCCCGCTGACAAATCTAATAAAAAAAAGAGCGTCAGGCTCGGATGCGAGCGGACGCGTCGGTCTGGTTGAGCCAGGTTCGGCCACCGAATTTTGATTTGATCACAACTTCACCGGCGCAACAAGCGCCAGCCATCGACCACCAATGCAAAGGAGCGCTCAGCGTCCCTGTGATTCCGCCAGGCACTCAGTCAACATGACCTTCTCAAGGCGCTGCAGATCCTCGGGGATCTCTTCACCTGCTTCGCGGTGCTTGCGGATGCAGTCCCGCACTGCAGCGTAGCATTCACGTGGGTCTTCCGTCTCATCGATGAGG
>DAOUZE010000025.1 GCA_030665765.1 Filomicrobium sp. | reverse complement strand
GTATACGTCTCCTCGCGGGTCCGGCGATCCCGCTCGGCATTTGCCGATGACTTCTTCGGCCGTTTCTTTGGCGATGATTTCGACCTTGGCATGCCGCGGGAGCGGGTGCAGTCGTCACTGGGATCGGGCGTGATCGTCAGCCCCGATGGGCTGATCGTGACCAATACGCACGTTGTGAAGGGGCGCGGGAAAACAGAGATCCGCGTGGCGCTTTCCGATCAGCGCGAGTTCGACGCGAAGGTCATCGCCAAGGACAAAAAAACAGACATCGCTATTTTGAAGATCCAGGGAAACGGTGAGGACTTTCCATTCATGCGGTTCGCCGATTCCGACGCTTTACAGGTCGGTGATCTGGTCTTGGCGATCGGCAATCCTTTCGGTGTCGGTCAGACCGTCACGAGTGGGATCGTCTCGGCGCAGGCGCGCTCTCAGATCTCGTCAGACGCCGTCTTTATCCAGACCGATGCCGCGATCAATCCGGGCAACTCAGGTGGTGCGCTGGTTGATGTCAAAGGCCGCCTCATCGGAATCAACACAGCGATTTTCTCGCGCTCGGGCGGGTCAAACGGCATCGGCTTCGCGATTCCCTCGAACCTGGTGAAGCTGCATGTCGATAGCGCTGTCGACGGGCGCAAGATTGAGCGCCCATGGCTTGGCGCGCGACTGCAATCAATGGACCGGGACATGGCGGAGGCACTTGGCGCAACGCGTATCTCTGGCGCCGTTGTCATGCGTGTCTACGAGGACGGACCTGCGCAACGCGCCGGGTTGCAGAATGGTGATATCCTTATCAGGGTTGATGGTTTTGATGTTGCCGACGCACGTGGGGTTAACTATCGGCTGACGACACGCGGTGTTGGTAAGCGGGCCAGATTGAGGATAGTCCGCGACGGCCGCGAGCGCGACGTGCGTGTGCTTTTGGCGGCAGTGCCGAAGCTTAAGCGTAGCGACATCCGCGATCTTTCGGGTGTACATCCGCTCGACGGCGCGCGTGTAGCAAACTTGTTGCCGATACTTGCTGAGGATCTGGAGATCGAACTGGACGAGGGCGTTGTTGTCATCGCCGTGCAGAAGCGCTCGACGGCCGCGAAGTTAGGATTCCGCAAGGGCGATGTGATTACCGAGATTAGCAAACGGCCGGTGCGCAATTTGAAGGACCTCGTGTCGAAATTGAAAGGGCGCCGCAGGGTTTGGACGATGAATGTCAATCGTGGCGGTCGAAACCTCGAATTGCGGGTGCCGGGCTGAAGCCGCGGCTCCGCGTCAGGGCGGCGAGATGAGTGATCTGTTTCAAGCGGCCGGACTGCAAAAGGGGGCGCCGAGGCCGCTCGCGGATCGGCTTCGACCGCAGAAGCTCTCCAAGGTCGTAGGGCAGGCGCAGATCCTCGGTCCGGATGGTGTGCTGACGCGAATGCTGCGGTCGGGTCGGCTGTCGAGCATGATTCTATGGGGGCCGCCGGGCTGCGGAAAGACGACGGTCGCGCGACTTATTGCGGAGGAAACCGAGCTCGATTTTGAGCAATTGTCGGCGATCTTTTCGGGCGTGCAGGATCTGCGAAAGGCTTTTGACCGGGCGAAGGGGCGGCGCAGTCAGGGCAAGGGCACGCTGCTATTTATCGACGAGATCCATCGTTTCAATCGGGCGCAACAAGATTCCTTTCTTCCTCATATGGAGGACGGGACGATCACGTTGATTGGCGCAACTACGGAAAACCCGTCGTTTGAGCTGAATGCCGCCTTGCTTTCGCGGGCCGTCGTTTTGACCTTTGAACGGCACGATGAAGACGCTTTGGCAACCCTGTTGCAACGCGCCGAGGCTGAGGAAGGGCGGGCGTTGCCACTTGACGCTGAAGCCCGAGAGGCCATCAAAGCGATGGCTGATGGTGACGGGCGGACGATCATCAACCTAGCCGAGGAGGTGTTCGCAGCCTCGGAGCCGGGCGCCGATCCAATTAACCGGGCTCAGCTAGTTCAACTCGTGCAGCGCCGAGCCCCACTCTATGACAAGGGCCGCGACGGGCATTACAACTTGATCTCGGCGCTGCATAAAGCGGTGCGGGGCTCGGACCCGGATGGGGCGCTCTACTGGTTATGCCGAATGCTCGATGGCGGGGAAGACCGTCTGTTTATCGCCAGACGCCTGGTTCGGATGGCGGTGGAAGACATCGGCCTGGCGGATCCGCAAGCCGTTACGCAGGCTCTGGCGGCGAAAGATACATTCGACTTTCTTGGTTCGCCGGAGGGTGAGCTGGCGCTCGCCCAAGCAACGATCTATCTGGCAACGGCACCCAAGTCGAACGCGGCTTACGTGGCTTACAAAGCGGCCATGCGGGCGGCAAAGGGAAATGGTTCGCTGTCGCCGCCGAAGCATATTCTCAATGCTCCGACGAAATTGATGGAAGACGAAGGGTATGGCGCTGGCTATGCCTATGACCACGACGCGCCGGATGGTTTTTCAGGGCAGAACTACTTTCCCGACGAAATCGATCAGCGGCCAACATTCTATGATCCGCCAGAGCGGGGTTTTGAGCGGGAAATACGCAAACGCCTTACTTACTGGGACGGTCTCAGGCGTAAGCGAGGTGGGGGAGGGCGTTAGTTGCGCGCATTAGTAATGCGCTTGCCGAGTTCTTCGACCATAAACTCGACGGAGGCCCGTTGTTCTTGGATCACGAGAAGACCGGGTGTTTTTAGGAGAAATCGGAGGGCGTCGACCGCTTTCTCAATGCCGTTTGCGTACTCGTCGTCGGATAGACCCTGGCGGTCTGCCTCGACAGCGTAGATCTGGCAGGTTGCGTAAACATGGTGGGCGTGCCACACGGCGTCGCGCTCGCGCCGGGCCTGATCGGCCAATTTAGCGCATGTCACATGATCGCCCTGGACAGCAGCCATACGGGCTTGGCTAAGTGTATCGAGGTCCGCGTTCACGATTGTGGTTGAAACCAGCAGGCCCGTAGAAATCGTCAGAAAATGCCAGATTGTCATTTCAGCCTCCATCGTAGTTAAACGCGACTTTGCGGGCGGCGGATCTGCAGGGTTGCGTTGGACTGTATCATTGGCTTGCGTTCGCCAACGGATGGGGCATTGTGACGGCCAGCTGGTGTGACCCGAGTGCGTCGGATTATAGGGAAAAGTGATGACCATTGAGTTCAAAAAGCTCTGGTACGGACACCCGATCAACGAGAGCGTCGCGGCGCCGTGCATCGCGACGCGGCAGGTCGTCAACCTGGAAGGCAAAACGGTGCCGAAGGGTTATCCGGTTTATGCCAACCAATGCGCTATCCGCATGAGCGTTGCGTTGAAGCGCGCCGGCGTAACAGCTGATCAACTTGGCCGTATCGCCACATGCGGGGCGCACCCGCGTGAGGAGATGCACTACATCAACGCGACCCAGTTGGCGAACGCGATAGCGAGTGCAAACCTGCCTGGTTTTGCGCCGATTCAGAAAATCACCGGGGAAGACGCCGCCAAGTTCTATCCGGAGCTTTTTGGGCGAACCGGCGTCTTGTTCATCAAAGACTATTGGCACCGCTCTTCGGACCATGCAGACCGGCCGACCGGCGATCATATCGACGTGTGGAATGGTTACCGCTCCAGCGCCAAGTGGTTGATGGAGTGGTTTTCCTGGCTTGGCTATTATTCGAATTACGCCGGTGCCCGGGAAATCTGGTTCTGGGAAGTTAAATAGAGCTGGAGCGGTCCGGCGGGAGAGATAGGCGTGCGCTATTTGTTGGCGATGGTTTTAGGCGCGGCGGCGGCTCTGGCTGCGACGCTGACGATTAGCGCACCGCTGGCGAACTTTGTCGTCGGCCTGTTTGCATTCGAAAGCCCCGATGAGGTCTCCAACTTGGAAGACGTGGTCTTTATGGGCACCAATCTGGTGGCGCTACTGATCGGCTGGACTATCGGCTGGGCGGTGGGCGGCAACTTAGACGAAGACGACGAAGCGGTCTGATCGGCCTTGAACTTCGGCTTTGCAGCACTTGAACGGTTGCAGTATACGTGTCGGCTTGTTTGAAGCGGGACATTGTTTGCCGCTGGCTCCCGTTGTTGAGGTATCGGCCTAAGGGGCCCTCGATCGATGAAACTCTTCCTGCTTGCATGCGCGGGCGGCGCGCTGGGCGCCGGCGCGCGTTATCTTGTCGGTGTTGGCGTGGTACGTATCCTGGGAACACCGGTTGGTTTCCCGTGGGCGACGTTGTGTGTGAACATCGTCGGTTCGTTTCTCATGGGGCTATTCATCGAGGCCGTGGCCCTGCGGGTGGCAGGTTCATCTGAATTGAGGACGTTTGTGGCGGTGGGCGTACTTGGCGGTTTCACAACCTTTTCGGCATTCTCGCTCGACTTTGCGGTGCTGATGATGCGCAAGGAGGAGTTGGCGGCGGGGATTTATGTGGTCTCCTCGGTCACGTTGTCGATCATGGCGCTATATGGTGGATTTATGCTCGCACGGCAGTTGCTGACATGAGCGCTCCCGTTGAAACGATCGAGGTGCAGCCGGATGAAGCCGGCATTCGGCTCGACCGCTGGTTCAAGATCCACTTTCCCTACATCACCTATGGCTATCTACAAAAGTTGTTGCGCTCCGGCCAGGTGCGGGTTGATTCTAAGCGCGTAACAGCCAATGCGCGGTTGGAGCCGGGATCACAAATACGGGTGCCGAAAGTGGTGCGCGATCCACCGCCGGCGGCGCCTTCGTTGAAGCCTCCACCGGGGCTGTCGAAAGCTGACCGCTCACTGATCGAGGGGATGATCCTTTTTGAAGACGATCATCTGTTTGTCCTGAACAAACCGTTCGGGCTGGCGGTGCAGGGCGGGTCAAAGACCAAGCGTCACATCGACGGGATTCTCGAAGGTATGGCCGACCGCTTCGGTGACCGGCCACGGCTGGTCCATCGGCTGGACAAGGACACGACGGGTGTGTTGCTCGTCGCCAAGCACCGGGACGCGGCGGCGAGACTTGGCAAGATCTTTCGGACGCGCTCGGCCGCGAAAACTTATTGGGCGTTGGTGCAGGGGGTTCCAAAGCCTCCGCAGGGCAAGATCGAAGCGGCACTAGTCAAAGCTGCCGGTCCAGATGGCGACCGAGTGCGCAAGTCGTTACCCGGTGAGCAGAAGGAAGCCATGCACGCAACAACGCATTATTCGGTCATCGATCGGGTTGGGCAGAAGGCGGCTTGGGTATCGCTAAAACCAGTGACCGGGCGGCAGCACCAGCTGCGTGCGCACATGTCGATCATCGGCCACCCCATTGTCGGTGATGACAAGTACGAAGGGCACATCAGCCTGCCAGCGGAAAACATGGTCAACAAGCTCCATCTGCATTCACGAAGGCTGATGCTGCCGCATCCGTTCGTGTCTGGTGAAAAGCTCGATGTCAGTGCTCCGATGCCGCCGCATATGCTCGAGACCTGGGAGCTGCTCGGGCTCGATCCGGCACGCTATGACGCCTAGGCGGGATGGCTCTTCGTGCTCATCTCATCGTGCCGGTCCTTTGCGCCCCCTTTTGATGCTATAAATCCAGGCCATGAAACTCATCATTTTTGATTGCGACGGGACGATCGTCGATAGCCAGCATGCTATCGCCGAAGCCATGTCCATTGCGTTTCAGGACCATGGCCTTGTCTCGCCGAAGCGCGAAAAGGTGATTGGGGTCGTCGGTTTGTCTCTGGTCGAGGCGGTTTTGGGACTGCTGCCTGAGGACGCAGATGAGGAAACCGCGATTGCGATCGCGGAGAGCTATAAGAGGGCGTTCGCGGATTTGCGCCAACAGCCCGATCACGATGAACCATTGTTCGTCGGAGCCGCCGAAGCGTTGGGCGAACTGGCGGCGCGGGACGACGTTGTCCTCGGCATTGCTACGGGCAAGTCGCGGCGGGGAGTTGACGCGCTGTTTGAGCGTGAGGATTTGGCGCATCTTTTTGTGACGATCCAAACGGCCGACGATCATCCCTCTAAACCGCATCCTTCGATGATTCATCAGGCGATGCGGGAATGCTCGATCGGCCCGGACCGGACCGTCATGATCGGCGATACAACTTACGATATCGAGATGGCATGTGCGGCAGAGGTTTCTGGCCTCGGGGTGGCCTGGGGGTATCATCCGCATGAACTGCTGGTGGAAGCCGGTGCGGATGCAATCGTTTCTGATTACGCGCTGCTTCCGGAAACCGTCGAGCGGCTGTTGCAGACAAAGGGCGAGGTGACGTGACGACAGGGGCCGGTCAATCGGAACGACCGCTGCCGAAGCGGTTTTACAAAGAGGTCAGTGTCGACGCTGATACCGCAGGTGGGAATGCCGCGGACGGCGTCTGGCGGTTGCTACTCGACGGGCGACCGGTGAAAACTCCGGGTAAGGCTCATGTTGCTGTTGCGACGCCCGTTCTTGCTGAAGCGCTTGCGGAGGAGTGGCGGGCGCAGGGCGAGTTCATCGATCCTGATACCATGCCAATGACCAAGATTGTCAACTCAGCGATCGACGGTGTCGCGGGCCGCGAGACGGTGGTTGCCGAGGACATCGTAGCTTTTGCGGGCTCGGACCTGCTTTGTTATCGGGCCGACGGCCCTGTTGAGCTCGTTAGGGGCCAAGCGGCGAGTTGGGATCCGGTTCTCAGTTGGGCGCGAGAGGCGATGGGAGCCCGGTTCGTTGTGGCCGAGGGTGTGATGCCGGTGGTGCAACCCGACGAGGCGCTGGCTGCTTTTGCCAAGGAAATCGACGGAGCTGAAGCACTTGAACTCTGTGTGCTGCATGCTTTGACAACGTTGACCGGGTCTGCGTTGCTCGCGTTAGCGCACACCCGCGGCGCGATTTCCGCCGAGGCGGCGTGGACGGCGGCGCATGTCGATGAGGATTATCAGATCGAACAGTGGGGTGAAGACCAGGAAGCTTCTACGCGGCGCCAGTTGCGCTGGCAGGAGTTCCTGGCGGCAAGCACGGTATTTGAAGCGCTGCGTTGTTAGTGCTCTGGAGACCTCCACACGCGAGACCCAGTATTTATCCCGAGCTCTTGATCTGGCGCATCTAGGCTTGATGCGGCTTTGCCGGATTATGTTGAAGACTGATTATTATTATTGAGCATGAAATGAGATTCATTACTTGCTTTCATTTCGGTTGGTTGGCGTTTCATTGGGCGTCCTGTGATCTAAACATTGAAACGCAGGCAACGTGCGGCTCGATAGTCTATTAGAATAGGCCGGTTTTGGCGTAGGAAGCGGTTGAGGTATCACCTTTGACGAAGTGGCGTTCCGTTCGCTGCTCAGTTCACAAGATCCAGCCGTTGGTCGCGTTTGCGCTGAGGCGTGCGCGTGGTATCTGAGCGGCGACAGCCTGTTCACTCACCGAAGAATTTATCCAATCTCAGGTGAACAGGCTCTAATCTGCCAACGCACCCAATTCCGACAATTCAAATACCATAGGGGCGCTTTCATGAAAGCCGTGATCGAGGAACTGGAACAACGTCGCGCCAATGCCCGTCTCGGCGGCGGCCAGAAGCGAATCGACGCGCAGCACACTCGTGGCAAGCTGACGGCGCGCGAGCGTATCGACTTGTTGATGGATGAGGGGTCGTTCGAAGAGTACGACATGTACGTCGAGCACCGCTGCGTCGAATTCGGTATGGAGAAGACTAAAATATCCGGTGACGGCGTTGTGACCGGTTGGGGCACGATCAACGGTCGCACGGTCTACGTTTTCGCCAAGGACTTCACGGTATTCGGCGGTTCCTTGTCGGAGACACACGCCAAGAAGATCACCAAGATCCAAGATATGGCGTTGAAGAACCGGGCTCCGATCGTCGGTTTGTTTGATGCGGGCGGAGCGCGGATTCAGGAGGGCGTCGACGCGCTTGGCGGCTACGGTGAGGTTTTCCAGCGTAACGTCATGGCTTCGGGCGTGATACCGCAGATATCGGTGATCATGGGTCCCTGCGCGGGTGGCGATGTGTACTCGCCGGCGATGACCGACTTCATATTTATGGTGCGCAGCACGAGTTACATGTTTGTCACAGGGCCGGATGTCGTGAAGGCGGTAACCAACGAAACCGTGACGGCGGAAGAGTTGGGCGGAGCCAAGGTGCATACGTCGAAATCTTCGGTGGCCGATCGCGCCTATGAAAACGACGTTGAAGTGCTGCTGCAGATACGCCGGTTGATGGATTTCCTGCCATCCAACAACAAGGCCGGCGTGCCGGTTCTGCCGACGCGTGATTCAGCTGACCGTCTCGATTATTCGCTCGATACGCTGGTTCCCGATAACGCCAATACGCCCTACGACATGCGCGAACTCATCGCGAAAGTTTCCGACGAGGGTGACTTCTTCGAGATCCAGGACGATTTTGCCAAGAACATCGTCATCGGATTTGCGCGCATGGAGGGGCATACGGTCGGTGTGGTTGCCAATCAGCCGATGGTGCTTGCCGGTGTCCTCGATTCCGATGCCTCGCGAAAGGCGGCACGGTTTGTGCGCTTTTGCGATTGTTTCGAAATTCCGATTGTCACGTTCGTCGATGTGCCGGGCTTCCTGCCGGGCACCGCGCAGGAATACGGCGGTCTTATCAAGCACGGTGCCAAGCTACTGTTTGCCTTTGCCGAAGCGACCGTGCCCAAGGTCACGGTGATTACGCGCAAGGCTTACGGTGGTGCCTACGATGTGATGAGTTCCAAGCACATTCGCGGCGACGTGAACTATGCCTGGCCGTCCGCCGAGATTGCTGTGATGGGTGCGAAGGGTGCCGTTGAAATTATCTACCGGTCGGAGCTTGGTGATCCCGAGAAGATCGCCGAGCGCATCAAGGAATATGAAAGGCGTTTTGCCAATCCGTTCGTTGCTGCCGAGCGGGGTTATATCGACGAGGTCATCTTACCGCGAAACACGCGTACGCGGGTCTGTCGGGCGCTCAATATGCTGCGTAACAAGACGCTCGAAAATCCGTGGAAGAAACACGACAACATTCCCCTGTAAAGTACGGAAGGGCCGTTGCGCGGGGGATGGAGCGTGTCTCGTTGCGATCGGGCCCGCTGGCCGATCATCACCCACTGAACCAGTATCGTGACTGTATTGTTCCACCGACCCCGGTTCTTGCGGCCGGGCCGCACTGATTTTAGGGGCATTCGGATGCGAAACCTGATTGTTGTACTTGTACTTGTACTTGCGCTAACGTTTGCCCAAGGCCAACAGGCCAACGCGGACGAACCAAGCCTGACGATTTCTTTTGGTGGCGGTGACAAGGTATATCGTTCGGCTGATCTGCTGGCCCTCGCCGATGCCACCGAAATCCACATTAAGAACGACATCGCCTACAGAGGACCGATGTCCTTTCGTGTTGTGCCGCTGCTCGACCTGCTGGGGAACCTCGACGACACGGAGTTTGACACCTTGCAGGCGCGAGCTACCGATGGGTTCGTGTCGCAGATACCGCTAGCGCTTTTCCGCAAGGCGAAGGAGGGGGGCGCAGTTCCCTGGATCGCTATCGATGATGCGAAGCAGCCTTGGCCAGATATGCCGGGAAAATCCTTTAGCGCTGGTCCATTCTACCTGATTTGGCAGCATGCCGGCCGCTCGAATGTAGGACAGGAGCAGTGGCCCTATGCGCTGGCCGAACTGTCGGGAGTGGTGTCACCGGTGAAACGATGGCCGCAGATGGCAGTCGCGGATTCGGTTGCAGTCGATGCGCCGGAAAGGCGCGGCCTAAATGTTTTTATCAAAAACTGTCTGTCGTGCCATCGCATCAAAGGAGCCGGCAAGGGAGACATGGGCCCGGATCTCGACGAACCCATGAACCCAACGGAATACATGACCTCAGTTGGACTCCGCCGCTTGATCCGGGATCCGACTTCTGTGCGGACTTGGCCAAACCAGGTAATGCAGGGTTTCGACGAGAGCGTCATTCCTGACAATGAACTTGACGACCTGATCGCATATCTGCGGTACATCGCACACAAATAGACATCATGGCGTATCAACAATGCTGAAACTTCAAACGTCTCTTGGGGTTATTGCCTATTCGTCGGCTGCAGCCGTATTTTTGGGCGTACTGACGATGGGACTGGCTTCATATGGTGAAGAAGCAGGTTCGCGACACATCGCAGTAGGTTCGCAGGACATTGTCACCGTGCGACCGGATGCGGCGGAAGGCTCCAAACAGGGCTTGCCGATCTTTCCAGGCATTTCTGGAAAGACGGCCGGTTCAAAGGGCATCTCGATGCTGCGGGTGGTGATCCCTCCGGGAGCTGCCGCCAAGGCTCACATTCATAAAGGCTATGAAACCGCGGTCTATCTTGTGCAAGGCCGGGTCGAGACGAGGTATGGCCCAGGGCTTTCCAAATCGGTCATCAATACGGCGGGGGATTTTATCTTCATTCCCGCCGATGTGCCGCATCAACCGCGCAACCTGAGTGACAGCGAACCGGCGATTGCCATCGTCGCACGGACCGACCCGAACGAGCAGGAGAGTGTGGTTGCCTATCCGCCCGCGCAATGAGCTCCGATAGGCACCGTGGTCAGAGTCTTGAAGCCGTTGCCCCGCTATTACGAATCCGCGCAGGCATAGTGGGTCGCCACCTCGAAGCTTTTGGGCAGCGAGGGCACCGTGCCGGAAACGTAGCTCAAAGCGGCGTCGGCCATTTTATGAGCAATGCCGAACGAGATCTTGAAGCCGCCCGTGGTTACAATCATGCGCGGCGCTTCAGGAAGCGGTCCGATAATGGGCTGACGGCCGATCGCGTTTGGACGAACGCCGGCCCAGCGCTCGATCGTTTCGGCTTGCTGCAATGCCGGGCAGAGATCGGCTGCACGTGCGATTAGATCGTCAAGCTTGGCGGTCGTGTTGGTGGGATGCGTGAATGTGATTTCCGACGTCGAGCCAACGGCGACGCGGTTATCGGCGTGGGCAATAACGTAGAGACCACCATAATAGAGAATAGGCTGGTCGGGATTGATCGGGTGGCGTGGTTTGAGAAGTGCGGCCTGACCTTTGACGCCACGGCCCAGCTTGCGCTGGGCTATCGGCTCTAACAGGCCAAATGAATGGCGGCCGGCCGTGACGATAACGCGTCCGGGTGTGAAAACGGTTCCGTCCGCAAGGGTGACGCGGCTGCCGTCGCCAAGCGACACGGCTTCGGCATTCTCAAGAACATGCGCTTTCGTGTTGGCAAGATTGGTGAGTGCAGCGACCAATCGGCGTGGATTGAGGCGAGCGCTTAGTGTTTCGAATTCGGCCCCAAGCGGTGAGTACTTGGATGACAGCCAGGTTGGATCCGGCGCTGTGTCGAGGATGTGCCAGCCGATGCTGGCGCCGGTTGGAGATGTTTCAGGCCATTCTTGTTTTGCGGCGTCGTGCCAAGCCGTCCGTTCGCGGCGCTTTTTTTCTGTTCTCGTTGGGATCAAGCGGCCGCACCTTAGATATCCGCATGTGATGTCGGTTTTCACTTCGAGAGCGGAAATCTCCTTTTCAAGCGATAGTAGTGCGTCGAGTTGAAAGGCCTTTTCTTCGATCCACTGGGTTGGCTGGTGCGGCATCAGCGCGCCTAGAAAGCCCCCGCTTGCGCCTTGCCCAAGGCGTCCCTTTTCGAGGAGAACGGTGTTGAGACCGGCCTCAACAGCGCGTGCGGCGCACCACAATCCAACGATACCGCCGCCGACGATCAGTAGATCGGGAGATTTTGGTGGCGGTCCGGGAAAGTCTAGTGCGGCTGACGATGTTGAACTTGCGGTGGACATTATTGTTAGCTGGGTTAGGGGCGTGGAACATGATGGCCAACCGGGTAAGACACGACCTCAGCTGGGATGCGGGCGACGTTCCTGTCTCCGATCTGTTTGACGATACGTTCTACTCGCGTCAGGACGGCCAGGCTGAGGCCGCCCACGTATTTCTTGACGGCAATGGCTTGCCGGAGCGTTGGGCGATGCTGCCGCGCTTCTCAATCGCGGAGCTTGGTTTTGGGACCGGGCTTAATTTCTTGGAGACGTGGCGTATCTGGGTCAAGACCCGGCGTCCGGGGCAGCAGCTCACGTTTACGTCTTTTGAGCGCTTTCCACTAGCGACCGACGATATGGCGCGGGCGCTTGCTCCATGGTCTGATCTCGGTAGCCTGACTACGGAACTGTTAAGACGATGGTCCAGCAGTTATAGCGAGCCTGAGCGTTGCTGGCAGATGGATTCTTGCACCTCGTTACATGTGGTTGTCGGCGAAGCGGAGACTGCTTTGGCGAACTGGGCCGCTGTTGCCGATGCTTGGTATCTTGACGGTTTTTCTCCGGCCAAAAACCCGGATATGTGGAGCGCTCCGTTGATGCAGCAGGTCTTTGATCACACCAAGCCTGGCGGACGGTTTGCGACCTACACAGCTGCCGGCTGGGTGCGGCGCAATCTCGAAGTAGCTGGATTTCAAGTTCGCAAGCGGAGGGGACACGCGGGCAAGCGAGAGATGATTGTGGGTAAAAAGCTCGAGTGCGAGCCGTCTTCAGGCTGACCAGCGGGCATCGGCCATCAGAGTGATTGCAAACACTTGGCCGACAAGGTGGCCGGCGAGGTTTGTTGTCGCCAATTCGGCGATATCACGGTTCTGGCAGCAGACCGTTTGGGAGCCGAGAACCGCGATGATGTGTCCATCCGCCTTGCCGGAGTCGTAGGGTGCGCGTGTTTCGACGGCGTAAAAAATGCCGACACTGCGCGGTCGTTTAGCCCAGTCTTCCAGAGACAGGGTTTTGGCCCGATAGTCACCAACGCAGCTCATGAAGAAGCCGAGGTTGGTGAACGCGTAATCCATTTCCAGGATGGTTAGACTGCGGATATCGTCAGTTGCGGTGCCAAGTCCACGAACCTTCTGGATGGCGTCCTGTGCGGCGGGGAGAATGTCATCGGGGCGCGCGCCACTGATGGCTAGCAGCACCGCTGGACAGGGCGCCTGTACGAAATCAACCTGGTCGAAGGGGTGCAGTCCGCGAAGCTGCCGCTGAGTCGTCATGGTTCCTGTGCCTTGGATGGTTGCGATTTATTTCTTTACGCAGCCTGAGCTCTATTGGAGCAAATAATACAACGGAGGCCCGGGGAGAATTCCGGGTCGCCGCCGCAGTTTAAAACAGGATGAGGAGTTAGTCTTTGTAGGTCTTGACTGGCTTGGTGCCCCATTTTTCGCGCTGAGCGGCAAGCTCTTTCGTTGATTTTGTGGTCAATGCTTCGCGGCCCGCGACTTTATCGCCTGAGTAGGCTGTCGGGGCTTAGAGCACCATTGTGCCGATGGCGATAGCAAGTGCCGTTCTGATCATTTTATTCCACCTGGTATACCATTTGTCTGATTGTGTTTGTGTTCTTCTTGACCAGCCACCCTCGGTAGGCGGGCGGACGACGATACGTTAACATCCGACGTACCCAAGAATAGACCCTTCGTCTAAGCGGCGAAATCGATGTGACTTCTGGTCGACTCGGTTCTAATGCGGTGAACGTGGCGCCAGCAAAAAGGGCGGTCGTTACACTGCCCCTCCTTAAAAGTACGATTTGTACAGTAGCTTAGTTGTCTATCGCGGCCGTTATCTCGGCGCCTATTTTCGCTGCATGCGCGAAATCTTGGGACGTGCAGTGGTCTTCCATCGTGGTCATGAGACCTTCGATTTGATTCAGTTTATCGTCCGAAAGCTTCTTTTTATGCGCCGTTTTGGCGAGAGCAAATACGCTGTCCATGCAGGATTTGGTGTCTTTCGGGTCGTCGGCTGCAATTGCGGTCCCGGCGGCGGCAAGGCCTAGTGCGCAGAAGATGGCAAGGCGGTTGATCATTTGCATTCTCCGGTTGCGTTTGTACCCGACGATCCAAGGAGGGCGGATCTTTGGTGCTCGAATGTGGCCCTTCAACGATTGCTAGGGTTGCGATTGGTGCCGTCGGCGGAAATTAGAGCCGCAAACGCAATATCATTCATGACGGTAACCTGAGGTTTGCCAGGGCGGGGATCAGGGCCGTGTGGCAATCGATCACGGCTTCGGCGCCAAGAGCGCTCGCAGGCACGTCGGTGTACCCAAACGATACCGCGATAATGGGAATTCGCGCGGCTTTGGCGGTAGCGACGTCGGTGGCGCTGTCGCCGACCATGACGGCACGTTTTTCATCTCCTGCGGCCATTCGGATGGCGCCACGCAGGTGATCGGGATGCGGTTTGCAGACGGGGAAAGTGTCGCGTCCGGCGATGCCGAGGAACAGATGCCTTAGATTGAGTGCCTCAAGCAGGCTTAGTGACAGGGCTTCGCGCTTGTTGGTGCAGACGGCCAGCCGCGCTCCCCGCGTGCTGAGCGTGTTGAGGGCATCGACGATGCCGGGGTAGGGACGGCTACGTTTGGCGATGTTCGCTTCGTAGTAGGCAAGAAATGCGGATAGGAGTTCGTCGACACGCGTTGCAGACAATTGCTGGCCGTGGCAAGCCAAGGCTTCGACCAGCATGCGGCGTGCACCAAAGCTAATCCAGGTGCGCAATTCGTGCTGGTCGACAGCGGTAAGGCCAATACCCGAAAGCGCATGGTTGGTTGCATCGATCAGGTCAGGTGCCGTGTCGATCAGTGTGCCGTCGAGGTCGAAGACGATCGTGACATCGCGCATTTTTCGGGTCCTTGTTACAGCTCTTGGTAAAAAGCTCTTGATCGCAGCGCATTATTTGGCCGATGGCCCCTATTTACACAGTCAGAAGGTTTGGACCAGCGGTCTGCGATGGACTGCGGGATCACGATCCCAAGCCGGTCCGGTGAAACATCGGCTCCAATCGTTCGCGTGAAGTGCGGCGGCGCGGAGACGTGCGAAACGATCGAGCGTCAATTTGAAAGGAATTGAATCATGGGTGAAGCGTTTCGGAGGCTTGTCAAAACTCGAGCTTTCATCGATGGCACGTGGGTTGGTGAAGCGACGATGCCCGTGATCGACAAGGCAACCGGCGAAGCGATCGCCAAGGTTCCTGAAATGGGAGCGGCTGAAGCCCGCGAAGCCATTGAGGCGGCGCACAGAGCTTTTGGAGGATGGTCGAATACGATCGCCAAGGAGCGTTCGAAGATCTTGCGCCGCTGGTATGATCTGATCATTGAGAATGCCGAAGAACTGGCGGTACTGCTGAGCTGCGAGCAAGGTAAACCGCTGGCCGAGGCGAGGGGTGAAATCACCTACGGCGCAGGGTTCGTTGAGTACTTTGCCGAGCAGGCGAAGCGTGTCTATGGCGAGACCATTCCAAGTTACAAAGCCGACGCGCGCATTGTGGTGTTAAAGCAACCGATCGGCGTGGTAGCGGCGGTGACGCCGTGGAATTTTCCTAACGCCATGATCACGCGAAAGGTGACACCGGCGCTGGCAGTCGGGTGCACGGCTGTCGTGAAGCCTGCAGAGGATACGCCGCTGTCGGCATTGGCACTGGCGGCGCTGGCTGAAGAGGCTGGTTTACCTCCTGGGGTTCTAAACGTGGTTACGGCATCCGACCCGGTTCCTGTCGGAGCGGAGCTGACCTCGAACGAAAAAGTCCGGCTCGTGACGTTCACGGGGTCCACGGAGGTCGGACGTGTCTTAATGCGGCAATCGGCAAGCACTATTAAGAAGGTCTCTTTGGAACTAGGCGGCAACGCGCCATTTATCGTGTTCGACGATGCCGATCTTGAGAAAGCGGTCGCCGGAGCAATGGCCTCTAAATACCGCAACTCCGGGCAGACATGTGTTTGTGCAAATCGGATATACGTTCAAGAGGGCGTTTATGAACGCTTCGCGGAGAAGCTGACCGAGGCAGCAGCGGCCCTGACGGTTGGGCCAGGACGCGACGCCGGCGTGACCATGGGGCCGCTGATCAATGCGGATGGCCTGGCAAAGGTTGAAGATCATGTGCGCGATGCGGTCGAAAAGGGGGCGAGTGTCGTCACCGGCGGCAAGCGGCACGCGTTGGGGGGAACCTTCTACGAGCCTACGGTTCTCACTGGTGTCACGTCGGAGATGAAGGTTGCGCGCGAGGAGACATTCGGGCCTGTGGCGCCGTTGTTCCGTTTCAAGGGCGAAGCCGACGTGATCCGCCAAGCAAATGACACGCCGTTCGGTCTTGCTGCGTACTTTTATGCTCGCGACGTCGGCCGTGTTTGGCGTGTGGTCGAGGCCCTAGAATTCGGCATGGTCGGGGTTAACGAGGGTGTGATGTCAAGCGAGCTGGCGCCGTTCGGCGGAGTTAAGCAGTCCGGGCTTGGCCGGGAGGGCTCGCATCATGGAATTGAGGAGTTCCTCGAGCAAAAATATGTGCTGATGGGCGGACTTTGATGGCCTGTGGGCAGCCTTTCGGTTATGGCTTTGTGGTTGTTTTCCAACGGGTGGGCGTCAAACGCCTTTTGGTGCTTCTTGATTGACGAACGCAAGGAACAGGCATGTCAGCGGAACGGTACAAGAGACAGGCGGCGATGCGTGCCGTTGAAATGGTGGAGCCGGGTATGCGGCTCGGGCTCGGAACTGGGTCGACCGCCGCTCACTTCGTGGCTCTGTTGGGCGAACGGGTGAAGGCCGGTCTGTCGGTCGTTTGTGTGCCGACGTCGCGAGCAACGCAAAAACTGGCTGAGGCCCGCGGCATCAAACTGTCGACACTCGATGAACTGCCGGAGCTCGATGTTACGTTTGATGGTGCTGACGAAATCGATGGTGAGCTGAGGATGATCAAGGGTGGCGGCGGTGCGCTGTTGCGCGAGAAGATCGTCGCCATGGCTTCCGACCGCGTCGTCATCATGGCCGACGAGAGCAAGGCGGTCGCAAAGCTTGGGGCCACCAAGCTGCCGGTCGAAGTCGTTCAGTTCGGCCTGAAGGCGACGCGCGATATGATCGAGGCGCTGGCTACCGACGTTGGGTGCAAAGGCGACATAGAATTGCGGCGGACCGCGGATGGGCAGCCTTTCGTCACGGATAACGGCAACTACATTTTTAATTGCGATTTTGGATCGATCGGCGATCCGGAGGAACTCGACGAAGCCTTCAGGTTCATACCGGGCGTCGTCGAAAGCGGACTGTTTTTGGATATCTGCGATTTGGCGATCATCGCCGGTGAGGGCGGTGTGAAGGTGTACGAAGCCCGGCGCGAACTCGAAGATGAGGATTAGAGCTGGGGCGGGGCTCGGTGCGGCCCGGTTTGAGGATGACACATGAGCGGTTTCGATTTTGAGTTGTTCGTGATCGGTGGTGGCTCCGGCGGTGTCCGGGCTGCTCGGATTGCCGCAGGACATGGCGCCCGGGTCGCGATCGCCGAAGAAGACCGCTTCGGTGGCACCTGCGTTATACGCGGCTGTGTTCCCAAGAAGCTGTTGGTTTATGCATCACGTTATTCGGATGCCTTTGAGGATGCGCAGGGATTTGGATGGAGCATTGAGGCGCCAAGGTTCGATTGGGAAACCCTGATCGCGGCAAAGGACAAGGAAATCGCGCGGCTTGAAGGGCTTTACCGGCAAGGCCTCGACAACGCTGACGTGACGGTCTTTTCGGAGCGCGCGGTTTTCGAGGATCGTCATACACTGCGGTTAGCTTCGGGGCGGACGGTAACGGCCGACAAGATTCTCGTCGCTACCGGCGGCACGCCGAACTTCGATGAGAAGTTGGAAGGCCGGCAACACGGAATTACCTCCAATGAGGCATTTCATTTAGAGACCTTTCCCGAGCGTGTGGTGATTGCCGGTGGCGGATATATTGCTGTCGAGTTTGCCGGCATCTTCGCTGGGCTCGGTGCGGAAACGACGCTAATTTACCGCGGTCCGAAAATCCTCAGGGGCTTTGACGAGGATCTGCGGGACGCAATTACCGAAGCTTATGAAACCCGTGGAATCCGGCTGGTGCTGGGGCACATCTTTTCAAAGATCGAAAAGACGGATCGGGGGCTTATCGGGCATCTCGATAATGGCGCCCATCTCGAAGCCGACCAGATCATGTTCGCGATTGGCCGGTCGCCCAATGTCAAAGGGCTTGGTTTGGAAGCGTTGGGTGTTGAACAAGGCTGGAATGGGCACATTGTTGTCGACACGGATAGCCGCACCAACGTTGAGAACATCTTCGCTGTGGGCGATGTCTGTGACCGCTTTAATTTGACGCCGGTCGCGATCCGCGAGGGGCATGCCTTCGCCGATACCCAGTTTGGTGGAGAACCCTGGCAGATTGACCATGCGTTAATCCCGACGGCGGTTTTTTCTACGCCTGAAATGGGGACCGTCGGACTTCCTGAGCATGAAGCGATGGAACACTGCAAGGTGCTGGACATCTATAAGTCGTCGTTTCGTCCGATGCGCGCAACTTTATCGGGCCGCGATGAGCGGATGCTCTTGAAGCTGCTTGTCGATGGAGTAAGCCAGAGAATTGTCGGGTGTCATATCGTTGGCGACGATGCTGCCGAAATCGCGCAGATGGCGGCGATTGCCATGCGTATGGGAGCTCGCAAGGAGGACTTCGACCGGACCATGGCGTTGCATCCATCTGCGGCGGAAGAACTCGTGACGATGCGCAACAAGTCCGAAACGCGCCGGCAGGCCGCCGATTAGCATAATGTGTTGGTTTAACAATTGGGGCTACCTGCAAGACCACGATCAAGGTGGCGCCGGAGTTTATTGATGAGCGAGACAAAACGTCTTCAAAACAAAATCGCGGTAGTTACGGGTGCGGCGGCCGGTATTGGAAAAGCCATTGCGGCGGCGTTCGCCCGGGAGGGCGCCAGTGTCTATCTGACGGACATCAATGGTGCGGCTGCCGAGCAGGCGGCGGAATCCATTCGGTCGGCAGGTCACACGGTCACCGCCATGACGGTCGACGTGTGTAAGGGCCAGGACGTGACGGCGTTGTTCCTGAACATTAAAAGCGGACCCGGACGCATCGATGTGCTGGTCAATAACGCCGGTCTTAACGTGCGTGAAGATTTCCGGCACCTGAGCGATGCGGATTGGGTCAAGATTCGGGAGGTCAACCTCGACGGCGTGGTGCGGGTGGCACGCGATGGGTTCAATCTCTTGAAGGCATCGGGACAGGGGTCGCTGGTCAATATCGCCTCGATCATGGGCCATCGCGGTTTGCGGCAGCTTGCCGGGTATTCGGCGACTAAAGGGGCTGTCTCGGCGTTGACGCGGGCGCTGGCGGTTGAATATGCGCCTTATGGCATCCGGGTGAATGCATTGGCGCCGGGCTTCATCCAGACGGCGTTGACCGAGCGGGTGCTGCGCAATCCGATGATCAACAAGGCACTGATTGATCAGACGCCGCTGAAACGTTTCGGTAGCGGAGAGGATGTTGCTGCTGCAGCATTGTTTTTTGCATCCGATGAGTCTGGTTTTATCACAGGAACTGAATTGCCGGTCGACGGGGGGATGTCGGCTGGCCTGTGATTGATCCGCTGAATAGAAACGAGATTGAAGCTTCGCTTGGCCTGCAGTAGGCGGATGCCCTATAAGGCTGAAGAAGAGCTTTGCGCGACTTGCAGCGCTGATTTTCGGCGCGGAGATTTTGACCTTCCAGATCAGGCAAGGGCGCAGCCACGGCAAAGGGCCGTCGTATGGCTCAATGACAATTAAGGAGTTACCAAATATGTCGGCAAAAAGAGCCGCCTGGTCGCCCCATAGCTGGAGCGATTTGCCGATCAAGCAGGTGCCGGAGTATCCGGACCAAGTAGCGCTGCAGGAGGTCGAAGCGAAGCTTGCGACATTTCCGCCGCTGCTGTTCGCGGGTGAAGCCCGCGATCTAAAGAAGCGACTAGCCGATGTTGCGGAGGGGCGCCGGTTCCTGCTACAGGGCGGCGATTGCGCGGAGAGCTTTGCGGAGCATGGGCCGGACCATATCCGTGACTTCCTTCGGGTTTTTCTGCAGATGGCCGTCGTTCTCACCTATGCAGGCGGTTCGCCGGTCGTGAAGGTGGGGCGGCTTGCTGGCCAGTTTGCCAAGCCGCGTTCAAAGCCAACTGAAAAGCGCGATGATATCGAGCTTCCAAGCTACCGTGGTGACATCATCAACGGCATGGAATTCACCGAAGAGGCGCGTATTCCGGACCCGTCCCGGATGCTGCGGGGCTATCGCCAGGCGGCGGCAACGGCCAATTTGGTCCGTGCGTTCGCGTTGGGCGGTTACGCCGACCTGGAGCGCGTGCATCAGTGGAACATGAACTTCGTGCAGGATTCACCGCAGGGGCACCGCTACGAAGAGTTGGCCAATAACATCACCGAGAGCCTCGCATTCATGCGGGCGATCGGCATTACAGCGGACAACACTCCGCAACTGCGTCAGACGCACTTCTTCACGAGTCATGAGGCGTTGCTGCTGGGCTACGAGCAGGCTTTGACCCGATTGGATTCGACATCGGGTGAATGGTACGCGACCTCCGGACACATGGTCTGGGTTGGTGACCGCACACGGCAACCCGATCACGCTCATATCGAGTATGTGCGGGGGATCAAGAACCCGATCGGTCTGAAATGCGGTCCGTCGCTGGAAGCCAACGAGTTGCTGGAACTCATCGACATCATCGACCCTGACAACGAACCTGGCCGTCTGACGCTAATCAGCCGTTTCGGGGCGGGTAACGTGGAGAAGTACCTACCCAAACTGTTGCGGGCGGTGAAGCGGGAAGGCCGCAAGGTGGTCTGGGCCTGCGACCCGATGCACGGTAACACTATTTCCGCGGAAAGTGGCTATAAAACCCGGCCATTCGACCGGATTCTAACTGAGGTGCAAGACTTCTTCGCGGTTCACCGGGCCGAGGGCACGCACCCCGGCGGTATCCACGTCGAGATGACCGGCGATAACGTGACCGAGTGCACCGGCGGCGCCGTCGCCATCTCGGATGCGGAGCTGTCCAACCGCTACCATACTCATTGCGATCCCCGGCTCAATGCGGACCAGTCACTGGAACTGGCGTTCCTCGTGGCTGAGTTGATGCAAAAGGAGCGAGAAGCGGCGGGATCCTTCCCGGTGTCAGCAACGGCATGATGTTTTGTTTGCTGGCGGATGCGGGCGTCCGGCGTTTCGGGTGTCCGGCATTTGCACGACGGCTCGATGGTCTTGCCGTCGGATGGGCCGGTGGCTGGAGTTCTGTCAAAATATGGATACGGTTCAGGACGCTTTACAGGTAACGCCAACTGGGACGGGCGATAGTGACGGTTGGCCGATCCCCGTTGCTGAGTTTCTTTCTGGCACTCACCTGAACCGGGCGGATGTGATTTTAACGCGGAAGCACTGGGATTTGCGTTCGTGGCTAATCCGATGGGCGACACGTGGCACGTTCTCGCACTCGGCGATGGTATTTCTGGTTCCGCACCAGGAAAACGGCTTCAACAATACGTTTGTTATCGAAAGCGCCTCCAAAGGCGTCGATCTCAAGAACCTGGCAAGCTACTTGAACGACAAGCGCCAGGTGGTCGGGATCAAGCGTCTGAATGGAAGCTGGTTCGACGAGCGGGCACAGTCCTTGGTGCGCGGGCGTATGCTCAACTCAATTCAGTCGAGCTATTCCTATGCGACGCTGTTGCGGCTTGGCTTGGCTTTTTTCAATGAGCTGGCGTTCGGCATCAAGGCGCGCATTTGGGGCGCACGTAGCGCTATCCAAGGTCGGCGCCGCAGAACGCTGGAACCGCCCAGCGCCTTCATCTGCTCGGGGCTTGTACAACTGGGTTATCTCAATGCCGTCGCCGAGCAAGTGGCAATGGGTTATCTGCTGCCGCAGAGGGTTGGCGAGGTCGTGTTTCAGGAGGACGTGGCAAGTTTCCTACCAAAGGACTGGTCACAGTTTTCAGACGCTGAGCAATACGAAATCATGTGGGATTTCGTACTGGGATTTCAGGATGTATTGGAGGCCGTCACGCCAGAAGACTTGGCCGTCTCGTCGCATTTGGAGTGGGTTTACGTGATCCGCGATGGGTTCGCTTACAAGGTTAACTCGCAGGAGCATGCCCACGAGATGTTGGCATGGCAGCCAACGTAGCTGGTTGCGGTTGGCGTCACGTCGGGGATAATGCGAGGCTTCCTCATCACCAACAGGCGAACAGGCTTCTGCATTTATGAAAATCGCTATAGCGCAGCTCAATCCTACGGTCGGCGACGTCGCGGGTAATTTCGCCAAGGCGCTTGAGGCCCGTGAGGAAGCACGGTCGCAGGGCGCGGATCTTGTGGTTTTTCCGGAGCTGTTCTTGGC
>DAOUZE010000190.1 GCA_030665765.1 Filomicrobium sp. | reverse complement strand
CTCGCCTCGCCTACCCAAGAGACACAGATCACGGGAGTGACCATCCTGGAAGCTCCACCAGGCAGCCTGAACACCCTACGGGCATACTTCCGCGAATACGACGTCATGGAAGATTTGGAGGTGACGCTAATTCCTCCAACGAGAACAAAAACACATGTAAAAAAAGCGGCAGACGTCGATACTTGGCACCTTGAATCTATGCAATTATTACGAGCGCGTCGGTCAGGTTTTAGTGGGACGGGCAAAGGCGTTGGTGTCGCAATACTGGACACGGGCATCCAAGAGGTTCGAGAGATCCGAGGTCGCGTCAAAGCTTCATTTAAGGTGGATGGGGAAACCGGCCAGATCGAAGAGGTTCCTTCGCAAGACACCGACGGACATGGAACCCACGTGGCTGGTCTCGTGGCTGGGTCCACCGTGGGCGTTGCGCCATATGCCGACCTGATGAACTTCATCATGATACCTGGCGGGTACGGCAAATTATCGGATTTTGTCTTGGCCATTGAGTTCGTTGCGACCCAGCCGGAAATCTCAATCATGAATATGTCGGCGGGCATACCGGGGTTTCACGAAGGAATGAAGGGATCCCTACGCGCTCTGCTTGGCGTAGGCGTACTGCCTGTCATTGCCATAGGGAACGAGGGAGCCAATACCAGTCGCAGCCCCGGCAATTATTCGGAAGCCCTTTCAGTCGGCGCTTCGACCAAGCAGGATAAGGTCGCAAGCTTCAGCGGGGGCGGGACGATGGTAGTTCACAACCAAAGCTATATCATTCCTGATCTGGTCGCGCCGGGCCAGGCCGTAACCTCTTGCGTGATGAATGGCGGCTACGAAAGCTGGAATGGTACATCTATGGCGGCGCCTTTGGTCTCTGGGATCGCTACACTCATTATCGAAGCAAACCCTTTAATTTCTGAACCAGACCTTCGGGCAGAGCTTTATGAAAATGCGCGGAGCTTTCTGAACGTTCCGCCCCAGAGGCAAGGAGGAGGTCTTTGCCAACTACCGCAACGGCTGTGGTTTGCTGGAGCCTAATGTCAGCACGGGACCAAGACCTTGGGAGACGACAACGTTGAAAGATTGGAGGGACAGTCTCATCACTCGACTCGATCAACTTGGCAGCGGCGCGCGAGTAAAGCTGATCATGGCGGTCGATTTGCCCCAGGCCCAAGACGAAGAGGCTCCATCACCAGAGATGTTTTCAACGCGGCGAGAATACCGCCAAGCACTTGTTGACCATAAAGAACGTGAGATCGGCCCAAACGTTTGCTCGGTCGTTCGTGATTTGAGGCAATTGGGACTGGTCGTCGCTGCGGCCCCGCTGTCCGGCAGCGTCGTTGTTGAGGGCAATGCGCAACAACTCAAGAACGCACTGGAATTGCATTCAATTGTTGCGGCATGTACGGATGCGAGCCTTTCGCTTCTTCAGCCGAAGGCAAACCATCGGAACGATATAGATTCCTAGGGCTGCCGGAGTTCGCCCGAAACGCCAATGAGGCCTCTCATCAAAACGCAAGACGCTTTCGCTCGCGCCTATTTTTAACGTAGCAGTGCGCGCGATGCATATGAAATGAGGGTCCTGTTACCGGTGAGCGTTCCAGTAGCGCTGACCAAGAGCTGGCATACGGCAGCTTTAAGGGTGACCATCACGGCGGTTGCGAGGGCAAGGACTACTACCGCGACGGCCGCAGCAAGAGCATGGCGTATTGAGAACAGTCTTGCTTTGAACGGACAGACCGGTGTGGAAGTCTCTATTGGCACACCTAAGACGATACGCAAGTCGGGGGCAGCGCAATCCGCTCGGCAGGGCGCGGATCTGCCAGGCCCTGTTCGGGTGCGGAGGGACTAACAAAAACACGACTAACGTCGGTTCTCAGTAGGGTTCGGATCTTCCGAATGTTATTCTTAGCCGCAAAGATATCACGGTGCGTCGGCTTCAGGGTTTGCGAATAGACACTGAGCGCCTTGGCGTAAATGCGTTCAGCCTCCGTCAGCCGACATTGTGCGAAGACGGCGGCAGCCATATTATTCAAGACGCTGCCCATTACCGGTGCGCTGGGGCCTAACGTGGCCTCGATGATCTCAGCGGCTTCCAAATAGAGCCGCTCCGCGTTCTTCGGCTCGTTGCCGAGGTCGTGGGCCAATGCGAGATTGCTGAGTGCCATAGCATACCGGGGATGGGAGCGGCCGTGAACTTGTTTGGTTTTCTGCGCAAGAGCCCGCGCTAGGCGCAAAGCGCTTCGCCAATCTCCGGATTCATGCAGAGAAGCAACTCGCATGGAGAGCAAGTAAAGCTCTCGGTTCTCGTCGCGATTACCCCCATTAACGACAGAAGTTTGCACCGGCAAAACGAGGCAAGCGAAGATTCCCCAAATGAATAATCGGCTTAATAACGCCACAACCCGTACCCCGCAGGAGCTATCGTCGACAGTATTACCGCCGACCAACACTGCGTAATCCAGAGCAGCTTAGTATGTTGTCAATGTGGTTGGTCTGCGTCCCTTAGTTGGGCCTCTCGGGACCGTTGGCGGCCTTGTTCCTGGGACTGGGTCCGATAGGCTGGCCTAAACGCCGTTCGATCTTTCGAATGAATGATAGTGACTTCGTTCTATTCGTGCAGAAGACGAGCAGACGGTGCTGGAATAGATGCCGCTTAAGTTGACGTTCGATTGGCCGCGGTGCAACCAGCTGCACAACCACATACGTCCGCATCTGGCGCTCAATACGAATTCGCCAGTGCCAAAAACATTAAGAGAAAAGCCGATTTAGTAATCCAAATGGAGGGGGCTCGGCAAAATTACGCCAGCAATCCTGGTAGGCATAGCTGCAGTTGGTCCTGCACTCTGCGTCCATCGTGCCGCCCTTTGGCCATTTGCGTTTGCACCTCTTTACTCTTTGGCTACATTTGGACCGACACGAATTCGCGATCTTCAGCACGACAGGCGGGTCGTACGCGCAAGACTATGGGCGAGAAGAGGGTATCGCGACGAGAAGGGGTGTTGGAAAAAGAAAAAGGGCTGGTGAAAACCGGCCCTTTAGTCTGATTGACCCCAAGGAGTAGGAAAAAAGGTCATCCTCAAACTAGCCGTCCCTCAACATCCAATGGTAGCACCCGTGCAACACTGCAGACACTTCTAACCTAGTGCGGGAAATGGCTCAGGTTTGCGAGGATTCAGACAAGTGGAAAACTGCTTGTCCCAGGCCTCCTCGGCGTCACCAACCATATTACTCAGTGGTCGTTTATTGGGTGGGTCCTCACTATCTTCAGGGAGCCCAAAACGGGGATCGTGTCGCTGTAACGCTCCTGTCTAGCCGGCTTGGATCGAAGGTTCAGCTGTATCTCAAACGTGCCAAGCTCTGATCACTGCACAATTGGATTTTTGGACGTGTTTGCACTTCACTGATCAGGGAAGGGGAAACGCAGCGTGTATGTTTCGTCAGCGTTTTAGCGAGCTGACGCGCCTCTTCATCGACTGACTGACGTATGCTGGTAAGGCTCTCCGGCAATCGTCGCACTCAAATATATCCACTCGCAATGCGTCAAGTCAAAGAGCGTCCAGCTTCTGTCGAACGTTCAGCTCAATTACCAGGAGGGAGAATTTCTTGGACGCAAACCTTATCAATCAAACGCTCGCGCGCGATATCGCGAAGGTGGGCGCGCTTCTGGTCATTTGACAGATGTGCGCCAACGCCTTGCGTCATTGCCAGAACAACCGATCGGTCACTCATGTCGAGCCAGAAGGCTTGGCGTACTAACTTGAGGTCAGCATCTCGGGCGAACGGGCTGTCTCGATCTTTGACCAGATCCGGCGTATAAAATTCGCTGCTCATCGAAAGATGCCTCACGTAGCCAACCTTGTAACATATCGCGCTCAATCTGCCTCATGGTCGCTGACTTTGAACAGTCCAACTATCGTTCCAACCGAGCACGTGCAGCAGATACGGCAACCGCGAGCGCATGGACGCTGCCGTCGGCCTCCCCCTTCTCGAAGTCGCCCTCTACCCGCGCCATCTGATTGGTCACGTGGGCGAAGCAGAGCACCGGCACACCGCGAGCCTCGGCGAAGGCGTAGAGAGCAGCGGCTTCCATCTCGACCGCGGGAAGCCCTTTGGCCTTCTTGGCGGCAATGGTGGCCGGAGTCTCACGGAACGAAGCATCCGTCGTCCAGGTCGCCCCTCGCTCCATTGGAACGCGGAGCCCGTTGAACACACCGTCCATAGCAGCGATGAGGCTCTGATTGACCTCACTGAACACGGATGGCGGCAGATAGTGGTAGTTCGTGCCTTCGTCCCGTAGTGATCGCTCGATCAGGATGAAGAGCGGCGGTAACCGCAGCACGACGAGTTGACCCGATGATGTGACGCTCACAAGCAGCCGGTAACCTGCTGCGAACAGTTGCTCAGCGACCAGGACAACAAACGAAGCTCCAACCGCGCAGGGCACGCCGCCCAGCTCAAAGCCGCCGTGTGCCATGCGATAGAGGTCGGTGTGGGAACACGCCCAATCGGGATCGCGGACAGCCCGGCCGCCGGCCTTGGCCTGCCGCACGATATCGCCGTCCGGATCGCGCACGCAGGCGTCCGGAACCACCTTGTCACTTAGTCCCTTCTGCCGCCGTGCCTCGCGCAGGAGGTTCTCAGGCACGAAGGCCGAGGTTCCGTCTTAGTGCTTGTCGGCCAGGATGGGCGGCAGATCGGACTTAGTCATGCGTCGTTCTCTCTGACTGCTCGGTCGACTTTTTCCCCTACCATGACAATGAAAGCGGCCGCTATTGGCGTCAATGAGTCAACCCGGCCATCAAACCACGCTTCGCTGCCGATAGCGATTAGCAGCCAAGCTCGCCGGCCGCGGGGAGACCTCACGGCCGCAACACCCTCGTCATCTCTTTGGAGACGGACTTGGCATCTGACAGGCATCAGATCATGAGCCCGGCCACGACGTAGTCGAATGCGTCGTCCGCGACGGGTGGATGGATGTTCGATAGGGGACTTGCACTCAGTCGGATAGCTGCAAAGGTGCATCGGGATCCACCAGGGCTGACCGGTCCAGTTCTTTTGCGGGAGAAAGCCGTCTGTAGTTCCGCCCGTTGACCGTGATCTGCACATAGCCATCCGTCGTGACGTTCACGGCAAATCCGGCTTCAGCATCCGATACCTGCGGATCTGACAGCGTCGACAACCCGGCAATCGGTGCGCGCAGTGCCGTGTCGTAGACATGGAAATACTTACCCGTACCGGCTGCGAGATAGTTGCCCGAAGCATCCGCACGCAACCAGACCCCGAGCGGATCGCCATTTGGCTTCTTCAGCAGGCCCATCCACTGGTTTTGGTTCTGGAGGCTGTCGAAGCCGCCGCCTTCGCGTACGAAGTGCAACAGACCGGTGTCCTCAAGAACAACAATTTCACCGGACGCCAGCCATTCAATGGCTCCGGCATGCAACGGCCGACTCATCAACTCGTGCCCCGACCGGTCGGCCGCCAACAGTAGAATGGCGTTTTCAGTCAGAAGCGCAATACGCCCGTCTGGGGCGAAGGCCGCATCCTGAACCGTTCCGAAGGAATCAATATCCTGAAGGGGCTTCAAAGCCTCGCCTAAATTGTCCAATACCCAGGCATTGTGAGGTCCGTCGCCGCTCTTCTCGTTGGTCAGCCCATTACCATAGAGAAGGAGGCCGGGCCGGTTCCGATCCAGTCGAATGCCGCCAAAGCCGCTGAACGTATGGAATTCGGCGCAACTAAGCGCTGCACCTCGGGGCCCGTGGCAGACCGCGTGTGCCTCGCCCCCGGTACCTCCCCAGACAGTCAGTGCGGCAATGGCAGACAGGTGCTCTGTCATTGCCGTGTCGGGCATTATCCAGTCCGAGGCGTCTTCGCCCTGATACTGCATGATGCCGAACTCCTCGGCCTTCGCGGCCGGCAGGCCCTCCCAGCGCCTCAAACGGCCGATCAAGTGTGCGGTCACGGAGACCCCGTCTTGCCGCTGCGTTTTTCGCCAGAGGCTGCCCTCATCCCGGGCGGCGGGAAAGCTATAGCGCCTGATCGGACGCAGCGCCTCTGCGTTCTCGATGCCCGAGATGGTGTCTGGCGGGGGCGCATCCTTTAGCCGCTTGATACACTCTGCAGCGAAGTCTGCGATAGGCACCGGATTGCCCGGACGGCTCGCAATATCGAGAGACGCATCGCTGCAAACACTCAAGAACCCAGGCTCCCCTGCGCCATCCGGCGTCACTTCGGTGGCCGCGAATCCAAGACTGCAGGCGCTGTATCCCGCGGAATAGACACTGAACAAGGTCAGGCGGCTCTCGGCCGCGCGGTCCACGAAGCAGGGCTTGGTCGCCCGGCTTGGGATTGACTGGCCGGCCAGGCTACCGTCCTGACCATGCAGCCAGAGCGCGCCAGTCTCCGAGATCAGCGCGAAGCGGTTGCCTACAGGCGCGTACCAAACGGCGGGATAGGTAGGCAGTTTCACCGTGCCGTCCTCCTGTTTGAGGTGGAGTCCACCGTTCAGCATGAAGGGCGCTCCCTCAGGCACCTCGTCCAGAAGGCCATCGGCGGGCTGTAGTCCTGCCGCGAGCGCCGCCGTCGTCGGCGAGCCCGGATCCGTTTCGTAAAGGATGGCGAAGGCGCCGGCACGGTCCCCGGTGTTCATGCGGTTCGCCGCTAGCCGCCGCAGCGCGTCCCTTCGCTGCCCTTCGGCTATATCGCGCTGGCGCGCCGCCTCAGCGGCGTTCTCTTCAGCAATACTCCGTTGGATTTCCGCCTCCGCCCGCTGCCGATCGGCCTCGATGCTCTCGAACCAGGCGAAGATGGCCAGCGCGATCGTGGCCGCGGCCACGCCCAGCGAGCCGACCGCCCAACTTCGCTGTCGCCGGACCGCCGCTCGGCGGCTTT
>DAOUZE010000254.1 GCA_030665765.1 Filomicrobium sp. | reverse complement strand
CGATTGAATGTCCGTGCTCGGCATCCGAGATCGGGTGCTGACCTTCGATGAGGCACGGCGCATTGCGGCGAACGTGGCGAAGCTGCCGGGGCGGCATTGTCAGAGCAAATTCGTTTACTTTGCCAAAACGTCCGAACCGGATTTCGTGGCCATTGAGTTTCCTACATTTTTCCGGTCGATCTGAGCGGTTCGATGGCCGCTCCAAGTATTTAGAATTTTGCTCTGACAACGCCCGCCGATAACGTGACAAAGCCGCTGGACCAGATTCCGTACAATGTCGCGGGATGTGCTAATCTGACAATGCCCTTGCGTGAGCTAGCAAAAAAAAGTTCCAAGGTGAGCAGGTCGTTGACGATGGAGCCGAGGGACGCCTCAAGCGAAAAGCCAATGCGCCTGCTCCTCATCTCCGACCTTCACTATTCGCTGCCTCTGTTCGATTGGGTCGTGGAGGTCGCGGGCGATTTCGATATCGTCGTCATGGCTGGCGACCATCTCGACCTCACCTCCCTCGTCGACGGCCGGGCCCAGAGCGTCGTCGTGCGGAAGTATTTCAGTCGCCTCCAGGTGAAGACACGGCTCCTGATCTGCTCTGGCAACCACGATCTCGATTCCAAGAACGCGGCCGGCGAGAAGATCGCCAAATGGCTGCTCGGCTCCCAGAACAAAGGCGTGTTGTCGGATGGGCAGTCGCTGTCCGTCGGCGACACGCTGTTCACCATGTGCCCGTGGTGGGACGGTCCCGTGTCACGCGAAAGCATCGGGGAGCAGTTCGCCAAGGCCGCCGCTAAGCGGCAGAAGCGATGGGTCTGGATCTACCACGCACCACCAGCCAACTCGCCAGTTTCTTGGGGCGGCCAGCGCTATTTCGGCGACGATGCGCTCCGAGAGTGGATAGAGACATACCAGCCGGACATGGTCATGTCCGGCCACGTGCACCAGGCGCCATATGTTGCGGACGGCTCATGGGTCGATCGCATCGGCCCGACGTGGATATTCAACACCGGGCATTATCTCGGCGCGCCGCCGGCCCATGTCATCATCGATACCGAAGCCTGCGAGGCGCTATGGTTTTCGGCGGCAGGCAATCAGTACATTCGCCTCGGAGATGCGCTCAAGCGGCCCGTGCCGAAACTTGAAGCGATCCCGGATTGGCTCATAGCCGGGGATCGGCCTCCCGCTCCGGGCCAAGGCTGAAGTCCTCGTCTTGCTGGTGGATCAGCACGTCGAGGACCTCGCCCACCATGCCGAGATGATTGCCGTGACCCTCGAACTGCCGCTTGAGGTCGACGAGATAGGTGGTGGCCGCGTTCAGCCGGCCGGCGAGCAAGCGGCCGATTAGGAATGCGATCTCCGGGTTCGACCTGAGAAAGCCCTCCGCGTCATCGAATACACGGACAGTGATGGGCGTCTGTGCGCGGACCGTGGCGGTGTGTGGCTGGTTGAGGAGCACCGACATCTCGCCGAACATCGCGCCCGGCTCTTCGATCAATGCGACCTGCGTGTCGCCTCGCAGCACCTCGACCGTGCCGGACTGGAGCACATAGAGCCGCCCCGACGTCTCGCCCTCGGATAACAGCACCGCCCCAGCCGCGAGTTGCTCAAGCGGCGCGCCGCCGCACTTGTCGAGGATGGAGCCCATTGGCAGAGCGTAGCGGCCGCCCTTACATTGTCAAACCGCCGCATCGGCACACATTGTCAGAGTAAAGCGGCTTAAGCCACTTGACGAGGATCCTTAGCCTCCGGCGATGCCCGCAAAAGAAAACTCCCCGGCGCCAAAGGCTCGGGGAGTCAACTGTCGTTGGTTGCGGGGGCTCGAAGCCACCTATACCGAACACGACTCCATTACGAGCGAGAAGCCCAAAAATAGGTCCAAATCCCGGGCTCGCAACCGCCTTGATTTGCAGCTTCAGGAGTTGCTTGCGACAATCGTCCCGGGCATTGTCAGACTAAATCGGCTTGAGCCACTTGGCGAGGTTTCTTAGCCTTCGACGATGCGCAATCCCTTCCGATGGTGTTGTCACATTAAGTCAGACTGAGCGGAATTTGCCGACAACCGCCAATGTTGACGCAAGGGATTTCAAAGACTTGGCCTGTTGGTTGATCGTCCAAACTGGGCCAATTTCACTTAATGTGACAACGCCTCAGGGTTGCCGTTTCCACCGTGCTGGCCAATAGCGCTCCATCGTGGACATCACGGCGGGAAGGAAAAGCAGCGCGCCTACCACCGCAGAGAGGAGCACAATCACAACGATCGTTCCGTAAAGCTGCACCATGGGCAAAGAACTCAGTATCGTCGTGCCGATTCCGCCGGCGATCAAAACGGTGCTCATGATGACAACGGGGCCAACTGTCATGATGGTCCTTTTGAGCGCGGTATTCACACTCGCCTCCTCTGACCGCTCCAGACGATACCGTGTCAAAAAATGGATCGTGCTGTCGACGGCGATGCCGAAACCAACCGAAAAGGCAACGAGACTGGTGAACTCCAGCCCTCCCTCGACCAGGTGCAGATAAGCGCCGCCCATCGCAATGGGAAACAGATTGGGAAGAACGCTGGCAAGTCCGGCCCGTATGGATCGCATGCCGATCCCTATGAGGACGAGGATAAGGCTAATAGCGACAATCAAGCTCCTGTTGAGCTGCCGGATCATCTCATGACTCGCCCGCGACGAAACAGGAACAATACCTGTTGCGGAAATTTCCAGTCCTGAGTTTGCATCCTCGACGCGCTGCATGCGGCGTTTCACTCTATCGAGAATGGGCTCGAGTTGGTCCGACGTCATGTCATGGAACCGAGCTGATATACGAATGGCGTTTTCTTTGAGCGAAACGAAGCTTTTCGCAAAAGACTCGGCTGTCGTCGACTCTAGAAAGTCAAGAAGCCGATCTTCGCCTTCCATCCCGCCGCCCAACCACTCCTCAACTGTATGTAACGAGGTCACAGCACTGAACTCGGGTTCGCGCGCCAGAATGTTATGAACCTCGCGAATGATCTCCAATGTCTTGAAAGATTTCAGACTGTGCTTTTCCGGCCAGTCGAGGAGCACCTCGAGCGTGTTTGCTCCGGAAAGTTTCGAATCGAAGTCCTGGATTGCTTTGAGGGCCGAACTATCCGGAGGCAGATTGCTCATGTAGCTGTACTGCGGCTGATTCAACGTGTGGAGCCAGAACCCCGCCACAGTGAGTAACAGCCCAACAAGTGCAATCGCGCGCGGTGCGGTCGCCACGGCATTTGCAGCCCCGCGGCATGTTGCGTCGATGCCCTGGCCGACGATGTCCGTCTCCTGCTTGCCGTGACTTTCCTTTGCAAAGCCGCGCAGCAGAAGAGAGGAGAGCGCTGGAACCAACAAGAGCGTGACGACGAGGGCCATCGCGGTACCGGCCGCTGTTGCGATCCCAAAATGAGCAATGAATGAATGAGGCATCCATATCAGGGAGGCCATTGCCAATGTGGTGGTGAGCGATGTCAGCACGCATGCCGGTCCAACCCGATTCACAGCCATTTCGATCGCGGTCTCCAACGTTTCGCCCGAACGCACGGCCCTGCGGATCGAGAAGAGCAGGTGGAGACAGTCCGAGAGGACGATGACGAGGATGATCGTCGGCGCGATACTTGTTAGAAGATTGATGTCCTGGCCAAACAACCACATGCCGCCACGAAGCCAGATGACAGCAACGACGGCGGGAACCGCGGCGATGACGATGAGAGAAAGTCTGCGGAGGAAAACCCAGCACAGCACTAGGCCCAAACCGATCGCGACGAGCCCGAAATTGCGCTGGTCTCGGGACAGAGCTGAGATGATCGCGTCCCGTATCACCGCAACCCCGGTCAGGCGCACCGTAAGGTCGGTGCCGGCGGAGGCCTCGTCGGCCGTCGTTCCGATTCTTTTGACCAAGGCGCGCTCAGCACTTTGTCCCTCGCTGCGGAGTGATAGCGCTAGGACTGCCAATTGCCAGTCATCGGCTAAGAGCCGGCCAGCGATCAGAGGGTGACGAGTAACCTGGCGGCGCAGTTTTTGTGAACTCTCAATTTTCGAGAGGTTTTCGGGAAAGAGAGGTTTGGGTTCCGTGCCATCATCGGGTGCCGTGACAGCCGAGAACATCGATAGCACGCCGGTGACGCCGTCGATTTCATCAAGCTTGTCATGAAGCGCTCTCAGAGCTCTCAAGTCTTGCTGGCGAAAGGGTGAGTCTGCTGTGACGACGATCTGCAAATCAGGCTGACTATCCGGAAATTGTTCGTCGAGTATATCAAGCTGTTTGAATGCGGGATCGTCTGAACGAAAAATCTCACGGATGTCGCTCGAATATTGGAGCTGGCTCGACCCGTAGGCCATTATGGGGGTTACTAGGCCAACGAGGAGAAGACATATCCACGGGTGACGAAGAGAAAAGAGTCCGAGCTTCTCTAGTCCGAAACCAGCCGTCATCAACGTCTTCCTATGACTCGTTCTCTGCTATTTTATCTTCTTGGCAGCCGAAGAGATAAGCAACGGCATTGTCAGAGTAAATTGGCTTGAGCCATCAGGCGAAGGTCCTTAGCCTCCGGTGATCCACCAGGATGGGCGCAAACGGTCTCCCAGGCAACGGACCAGGGAGATCAAACGGCGCTCTGGGCCCTCTCTCATGTTGAGCCTTCGTGTCAGAGCGCAAGCCAAGCCGGAAGGTTAAAGTCCAGCCTTGGGTGCGGACTCTCGGTCGTGACGACGACACCTATCGCCGTTCCGTCGCAGTTGAGGATAGGCGACCCCGACATGCCGCCGAGACCTGCGCGTCGCGAAGCCACAGCAGACCACCAAAATGATGCGCTTCGTCTTGGATCCATTTGCCATCGAGAGACAGCAACCATACTTCGCCTTCTTCTGGCGTCTCGGGTGCCATAGATTTTCCTGCATTCTTCCGGGTCGATTTGAGCGGTTCGATGACCGCTCCAAGTATTTAGAATTTTTCTCTGACAACGCCCGAGCAAGTGCTCGCATTCTCGTTCCCGGAGATTATTGGACTTTTTTGAGCGCGTGCCCCCAGCGCTGGGTAGCACGCTGGTAGCTCACCTGGCCCGAGTTCACGAGGGCGACAACACATCTCCGCGACAAACTCGGTCCGGCTTTATCCATGCATTTGCGCAGGCCTGGATCACCGACCGCGTAGACTGAGCAAAACCGCTTGTAGTCCTTCTTACAGGCACCCTTCACGACCTCCGAATATTGGGCGGCAGAAGGCAAAACCATCGCCAGCAACGCGGCGACAAAGACCAGCGAGGAAAGGCCTCTCGCAATCATTTGCATCTCCAATGGTTACCCCAGGCCACCCTGGAAGACCCTGATATCCCCGCTCCCAAGACAGTCCGACATTTAAGATCAAAACCTTGACGGATCAAAGAAGAGCCCTCGCTTTTCCAAGGTAGCCAACTTCAGCGGCCGACAGCGCGCAATTTGCGCTGAGCAACCTGAACCCTGCCTGAACTGATGATGCCGGCGATCTGACAGGCCCCACTGAGTGGTCCGGGTTGAATGTTAGTTTGGATCTGGTTTCG
>DAOUZE010000224.1 GCA_030665765.1 Filomicrobium sp. | reverse complement strand
CTGCCATATTCGGCGGCAAGGATCCGCATTCCCCGCGCTTCATCTCGCTCAGCCAGCCCCTTAAGCACATCCGCGTGGATGTTCGGCCGCAATTCCGCAACCGTGAGCGGCGAAATGGAGTTCTTCAAATCGAGCGCCTTCCAAACTTCACTCCATGTCCCCGCCGAGCTCTGAGACCCGCCAGCCCCCCCGGCCATGACCGGGATAAGAGTGACCGAAGGAGCCTGCTCGTCGATGAACGGGACACCCCGCTCCCGAAGAAGACTGCGTACACCATCAGGTGAAAACGTAAAATCAAGCGCCGCATAGTACTCGGTTGAAGAGTTCTTCTCCCCGCGCACAGCGATGCCTTTGACGTATTGTGCCGCGTCTATCGTCCCGATTTGCCGAAGACGTCCATAAGCTCTCACGGGAACAATGCGCTTCAAAAGAGAACGTAAAGCCGCGGTCTGACCATCGGAAATGGCTGTCTTTTTCGCCGCAACCGCATTCTTTCCTCGAGCTTCAACGGGGAAGTTCGCGATCGTGAACGTTGACTCGCTCCGGCCGGCCGATAATCCCGGGCCAACCGGCGCGAAAGACAACGCGACAATAGCAAAGGTCAGCCAAAAAAGCCCTGACCGGACACGAATGGACCCCAACGTCATGCCTGTGCGTCCCCGTTATGTTCATCGCACTGCCTTGACCGCCCTGCCATATTCGGGCAGTGCGGGATCGATTTGATGGCTACACCCCGTCAAGGCAGCGATCGCACCATCCACAGCACAGCTACAGATCATGGTATTCCCGCTCCTGCTATAACAGATCAAACCAACCCTTACGAGGTCACCTTCAACACCATGAGCGAGGATCCAGACCGCCCCGTAACGAACCGTCCCGTCACTTACCGCCAAGCCGGTGTTGATATCGATGCCGGCAACGCACTGGTGTCGGCGATCGCGCCGCTCGCGCAGGCCACAAGCCGCCCCGGCGCCGATGCAGCCCTTGGCGGTTTTGGCGGCCTCTTCGACCTTAAAAAAGTCGGGTTCAGTGACCCGCTTCTCGTTGCCGCAACAGACGGCGTCGGCACCAAGCTTAAGATCGCCATCGAATCCGGCCTCCACGAGACCATCGGCACGGATCTCGTCGCCATGTGCGTCAACGATCTGATCGTGCAGGGCGCCGAACCGCTGTTTTTCCTGGATTATATGGCGACGGGTCGCCTCGAGGTCGATACTGCCCGTGACGTTATTGCCGGCATTGCCGGGGCCTGCAGCCAGTCCGGTTGCGCGCTAATCGGCGGCGAAACAGCCGAAATGCCGGGTATGTATCACGGGGGCGACTACGATCTGGCTGGATTTGCCGTCGGCGCCGTCGAACGCGATTGCTTGTTACCTCGGTCCGACATAATTATTGGCGACAAGCTAATCGGCATGCCCTCATCGGGCCTGCATTCAAACGGTTATTCGCTGGTCCGCAAGCTTGTCGAGGGTGCCGGCCTCAGCTGGAACGATCCCGCACCCTGGGCCTCCTCTGACAGCGTCGCAAAGTCGCTTCTAGCCCCAACCCGGCTATACGTAAAACCTTTGTTAGCGGCGTTACGGGCAACCGGCGCGGCATCCGGCGCAGTCAAGGCATTGGCCCACATTACTGGCGGCGGAATAACTGAAAACATCCCGCGCGTGCTGCCGGACGGCATGGCTGCAGCTGTCGACCTCGGAGCTTGGCAGCAACCCGCTATCTTCGACTGGCTCGCCAGCGCCGGTCGCCTACCCGACCAAGAAATGCTGCGCACCTTCAACTGCGGTATCGGCATGGTTGTAGTGGTCGCCGCCGACCGCTTGAGCGAGGTTACCTCGGCGCTTGGCAATGCGAGTGAAACACCGCTAATGATTGGCGAAATCCTGAAGCGACAGAACGAAGCCGTGGTTTACCAAGGCTGCTTGGATCACACGACATGAATACCGCAGCTCCCAAAAAGCGCGTCGCGATCCTGATCTCCGGCCGCGGCTCCAACATGATGTCGCTTGTCCAAGCTGCTTGCGCGCCAGACTACCCCGCTGAAATTGTCGCCGTGCTCTCCAACCGACCAAAAGCAACTGGTTTGATTTGGGCCCGAGACCAAGGCATCGAAACTATTTCGCTGGATCACCAAGGCTTTGAATCTCGCGTATGCTTCGACCAAGCTTTGCATGAGGCGCTGGAGGCCGTCGGCGCCGAGATTGTGGCGTGCGCCGGCTTCATGCGGCTAATGACGCCGAAACTCGTAAAACGCTGGCACAACAGGATGGTCAACATCCACCCCTCGTTGCTGCCCGCCTTCAAGGGCCTAAACACGCACGATCGCGTACTCGCGGCTGGAGTGCGGATTACCGGTTGTACTGTCCACGTCGTCAGACCGGAGATGGATACTGGGCCAATACTCGGCCAGGCCGCGGTACCGGTATTCAACAGCGATACCACAGAGGTGCTCGCCGAACGGGTACTGACCGCTGAGCATCGACTCTATCCACAAATTCTGTCGCTATTTGCCGCGGAGCGATACGATATCAATCAAGAAGTCGCACACTTCAAAGAGGACTGCGCTGACGGATCAATACTTTTGTCCCCTAAGGTTTAACTTAAACATTAAAGTAACAACTCTAACCTTTGTTATTACGTGCCAAATTGTAGCGGCGAGCGTTGAATCCATAGACAGAAAAGCATGTGAATGCTAGTTGCCCGACCCAAGTAGGGGATTGTGTTCGATTGGTCACATCCAACTGAGCGGGATGAGCGCATTATACGCAGACGCTAGCGAGTCCACGTCACTGCCCCATTTCTGGCGCTGCATCCAATACAGCGTCGGCAACCGTAGTAAAGCGCGCGGTCGAACAGAGCCGCTGGGACGCAAAAAACGGCATGATTTACTGAGATTCGCTATCTGAAAGATTTAGGAATCGAGTGCGAAGCTCCGGAGATAATTGAACAATGACGATAGCTGAGACGGAAGCCGCCCAATTCGGCGAAGAGAGCATCTGGTTCAAACTAACCCCGCTTCTCAAGGACCCCCAAAACCCAATGGGTATCTTGATGCAAACCGCGGAACGTTATGGGGCAGTGATTCCCGTCAGCATGGCCAATCAACGCGTTGTCCTCATCAGTGAGCCCCAGTTTTTCAAACACGTGTTGGTGACAAAAGCCGACAACTACATAAAGTATTTTGACGGCCTCAAACCGATCTTCGGAAAATCAATGATCACCCACGATGGTGCTCTTTGGCAGAAGATTCGGATGCCGCAGCAGCCAGCTTTCCACCCCGATGCGTTCGCCGAATACATCCCGTATTTCAACGAGGCAATTCGCAACAAGATGGTCAACTGGGCCCAACTCGCCAAGACCGGTGAGACAGTCGAGATGGTCGAGCAGACCTGGACACTCGCCGCCGACATGATCTGCAAGGCACTGTTTGACCGCGACATGCCCTTCAATCCGCACGTCGTTTTCCGTTACGTCAAAACTTATACCGACGTGATGAATCACAAATCGATCCGCGACAAGAAACAAGCTGGCGACGTCAGTGGTTTCACCGAGGCATCTCCAGCCGAAGCAGTTGAGGCATGGATGTCGGTACCGCCCGCTGTATTGGCGGCCGATCCACGGGAAGAACGTGAGAAGACGCTGCTCAAAATGATCGAAAGCGCTGTCGCCGATCCCGCGATCCCGGAATTCGATCGGCAGCAGGCCATCGACGAACTCAAGCAGTATCTCTGGGCGGGAACCGAGACAACGGCCCTGACGCTGGCTTGGGCGCTATATCTTGTCTCCAAGCATCCAGAGGCCGCCGAACGAATCCGTCGCGAAGGCGAGGAAGTCTGCGCCGACCGCGAACCCAACGCAGCCGATTACTCCGCGCTCACCTACACTCGCGCAGTCATCCAGGAAACCATGCGGATTTACCCGCCGATCTGGAGCCTGATCCGCACCGCCGCCGGCCCCGACGAAATCGACGGGAAAGAAATCAAGCCAGGTGATCGAATTGTGCTGTTCGGCTACGGCGCTCATCACAATCCCAAGTTTTGGGAGCAGCCGGAAGAATTCCGTCCCGAGCGTTGGATGGGTGAGGCGGCGAAAAAGCGCGTGAAGTATTCCTACATCCCGTTCGGTGCGGGCAAACGCTCATGCATTGGCGGTGCCATGAGCCAGGTTGAAAACACCCTCGCGCTTTCGCTGCTGCTGCGGCGCTTCCGTCCCGAGTACGTCGGACCCGAACCAGCACAGATCCATGCGACGGTTACGCTGTCGCCGCGTGGCGGTTTGAAGTTCCGCATCCACGAATTAAGCTAAACCGGCACGACACCTCAGCTAGCAATCGACCGAACGAACAAAAAGGCGGGGACCTGATGGCCCTCGCCTTTTGTGTTTTCTGAGATCCGTCTAGCGGCCGGAAATTCGCTGCGAACGAACGACGTCGTAACGCAGTTTGACCATTCCGTCGGTGAAGGCATGAATCCCGTCGAACTCAAGCATCTGCTGCTTTTCCAGCGAGTTCAGCAAAGATAGACCGGAGCCGATTAGATAGGGCGCGATGCAGATTTCGACGATATCCACAAGTCCAGCCTCCAACGCTGATTGCATCGTCACTGCACCACCGACAATCCAAACATCCTTCGACGTACATTCCCGCGCCGCCTGCACCGCCGGCACAATGCCGTGCGGGACGATGTGCGCACCTGCCGGTACGGCCCACGGCCGTTGCGATGACAGAATAAAAGCGGACTTATCGGGGTAGGGCCATTCGCCGAATGCCTGAACCATCTGGCACGTTCGACGGCCCAGAACGACCGCCCCAATGGAGTCGAGAAACCCCGATTGATAGATAAAGCTGTTTTGATAGGGCTCGAGCCAAGTGGAATCTCCGTCGCTGTCAGCAACGAAACCGTCGAGACTCATTGCGGTGTAAAGCCTGACCTGGGACATTGCCCTCCCGCAAGGTGTTTTGGTCTAGCAGTAAACTTCGAGTCCAATCGCGCCTCAGCCTACGATCTCATCAAGGCGGAAGTTCAACGCGATTTCCCGCTCTGCAGAACCGGGACTATCCGAGCCATGCGAGGAGTTCTCGCCTTTCGACAAAGCAAACTGTTTGCGGATCGTGCCTTCAGCGGCCTCAGCCGGGTCGGTCGCACCCATGACCTCGCGGTATTTCGCGATCGCGTTTTCACCTTCGAGAACCTGCACAACGATCGGCCCCGAGGTCATGAAGTCGACAAGCTCTCCGAAGAACGGCCGGGCGGCATGCTCCTCGTAGAACTTCTGAGCTTGCGCCATCGTCCACAATACGCGTTTCTGGGCGACAATGCGAAGGCCGGCCTTTTCAATAACGGCGTTGACCTGACCCGTGATATTCCGCTTGGTCGCATCAGGTTTGATGATTGAGAAAGTGCGCTCGACTGCCATACAGGCTTTCCCCCAAGAAAAAATACATTTCGGACCAGCGCCTTATAACGGTGGCCCGTCCCGCCTACAAGACTGCCAAGGTCAAAGCTGACCAAACTCTCTAATGATCGGATTAGGTGATCGCCGCTTTTGGCCAGATTTTCGTACAGGAGCGACAAATCGGCTATCCGTTGATTGGAATAGCCAACGCCTTGTAATAGCCAGCTTTAGTGTGTGAAAAAGTGCGTCAGACGATGGCTGGCCGAGTTATACACTGCCGCGTCGAACTTGGGGCCACCAAGATTTCGCTCGGATTTGCGTAACGTTGACGCGTTGCGTAGATCCATGTGAAACGAAGTGGAACCTAGTGAGGAGGCGACCGGAGTTCCGCCGATCCAGCCCACTGTGAGAGCCGATGAGCGAAACGAACTCTGAAATAGTCTGGTACATCGCCCGCGAAGGAGCGCAACACGGCCCGTTGTCGGACGCCGAAATGCTGCTGTTCGTGCAAAATGGGCATCTCAAGCCGACCGACCTGGTCTGGAATCAAGAAATGCCTGACTGGCAGACCGCTGCCTCGGTGTTTCCGCAGCCCGCGCCACCAGCTGCTCATGTGCCGCCAACGCCGCCGACAACGCCGAGTGTTTCATCGCCCCCGACGCAGGAAGCTTTCAAACACCCCGCTCAACGCGATCAGCATGCGGC
>DAOUZE010000038.1 GCA_030665765.1 Filomicrobium sp. | reverse complement strand
GGGCGCAGTCCCAAAACTTGATGCCGGCAGCCGGAAACAAATCCGAGATCGGCATCATCGCCGAGCCGATAATCCCGAAGGAATGTTCGATCCCGTGCATTTGCAGAACCTTGATGAAGGCCTCTTCGGTGGTCATTTTCACGGTTTAATGCCTCGTAAATTCGTCTCGTTGTTTGCTCTATCTTCTCGCGGCAATGTGCTAGGCAGCGCTTGATGCAAGCCGTTCTTTCAACAGACCGGGGATACCGCTCGGTGTGTCAGCAACCGCAACACCCGCTCTTTCGAGAGCGGCGCGTTTCGTCGGGTAATCGCCCTTCCCGCCAGCAACGATGGCTCCTGCATGTCCCATTTTCTTACCAGGAGGGGACTGCCGTCCGGCAATGAAAGCGACGACGGGCTTCTTCATCGTCTTGGCGTAGGCCGCGGCATCTTCTTCGGCGCTGCCCCCGATTTCCCCGCACAAGACAATAGCGTCTGTATCAGCATCCGCATCGAGAATGCGGACGGCATCCGCTGAGGTTGTTCCGATCATCGGATCCCCTCCAACGCCGTAGAACGCGGATTGGCCCATCCCCTGTTGCGTGAGATTGAGGCACACCAACGTGCCAAGACTACCCGAGCGCGAGACAACTCCGATCCGGCCAGGTTGGAACACCCGATGATTGAAGCCAGGCATGATCCCGACGAAGCACTCGCCCGGCGTAACCAGGCCTGCCGTGTTTGGACCGACAATCTGCGTCCCGTTGGCCGCCGCCGCGACATGCATCTCCATCACGTCATGGGCAGGAATATGTTCGGTCAAACACACCAGCATCTTGGCGCCTGCCTCACAGGCGTCAATGGCCGCGGCCTTGGCCATCATCGGCGGTATGAACATGATTGATATGTCGAACGGCGCCGACTTCGCGGCTTCACGCGCGCTTGCGAACACCGGAACACCAAGATGCTCTGTTCCGGCTCGTTTAGGATTGACCCCACCGACGATGCGGGAGCCGTATTCCTGCATGGCGTTTGTCCAAAACGTTCCCTGTTTTCCAGTGATGCCCTGAACCAGGATCTTATGGTGCTTTCTGGGAATCATGCGCTCGCCCTTTCTTTCGCAGCAGTGACGGCGGCTTTCACCGCGTCGTCCATCAGGTCGAAGGGTTCGATTCCCAACCGTTCCTTGACGAGTGCAATCGCTTCATCTTCTCCCGTTCCATGAATCGTGAAGAAGATCGGAATATCAGGGTCGAGTTCCTGCCAGGCGCTAACCACGCCCTCCGCCATAACATCGGTTCGAGCGAACGCACCACAGAAGTTGACCAGAAGGCTCTTGATGTTGGGGTTTTCCAGTAAGATCGACAAAGCCGTCTTCGCCTTGGTGTAAGCCTCACCTCCCACTTCGAGGAAATTGGCCGGCTGTCCACCGTAGTGAGCGATAACGTCCATGGTGGTCATGGTAAGTCCCGCACCATTCGCGATGACGCCAACCGAACCGCCAAGCTCAATGTATTTCAATCCTTCAGAGGCCGCTTTTGCTTCCAGCTCGGTTCTCTTTTCCGGAGCTGCCAGAGGAACGATGGCTTCCTGTCGCGGCGCCGCCCCGTCATCCACAGTCAGTTTGCAGTCAAGTGCAACCACCTGGTTATCCGCCGTGATGACGAGTGGATTAATCTCGAGCAATTCTGCATCGAGCGCGCGGTAGGCCTTGTAGAGATTGACCAGTGTCGATACGAGTTGGTCCTCGATGGCATCCAGCCCAAGACCTGCGACCGCCTCGCGCGCGATTTTTTCCGTCAGCCCGTCGATGATCGAAAACGGAACCCGGCGCATCGCGTTCGGGTCTTTCTCGGCCGCTTCTTCGACGTCCATTCCACCCATCTGCGAAAACAGCAGCATCGGACCCTTGGTCGCACTGTCATTCACTATCGCCGCATAAAGCTCCCGATCGATTTTTGTTTGAGCTTCGATCAGTACTTTCTCAACGGGCCACCCGCCGATTTCCATACCGATGATCTTCTCGGCATGTGAGCTAGCATCGTCCGCCGAGGTAGCGAGCTTGATCCCGCCGGCCTTTCCGCGTTTGCCGGTTGGCACCTGTGCTTTGACCACGCACGGACCGATCATCTCAGCAGCCCGACCCGCTTCGACGGGGTCATGAGCTAGCTTGCTCTCTGGCACCTTGATGCCGCATTTGGCCAACAAAGGTTTGGCGGCATGTTCTTCGAAATTCATCGCGCGATATCCTTTTCTGGCCTGAAACTATTTCCCGTATCTCGACCAAAACGGACCAAACAGCTCTTCTTCAGAAGGCTTGTCTTCCGCAATGGTGGTCACGAGATGCGTGATGTTGATGAAATGCCGATAGTTGAGATTCTCTGTGATCGTATTTCCGGCCCAGGTTCCGCCACCCATTGAAAGCGTGAACGGCAGACAGTTCTCGAAGCTCCCGCCGTTACCGAATGTGTGTGGCTGGTTCACCAGTATCCGGACAACGTCCGTCTCCGTTGCGAGCTCTTTGGCGTGTTCCATATCCTTGGTATGGATTCCAGCCGAGTGCCCTTTGCCCGTAACGTCCAGCACATCGCGGACAATCCTTTTCGCATCGGCGAAGTCCTTGGCACGGTAGACCGTCAAAACCAGCGACAGCTTTTCGTCCGCAAAACTGTGCTTTCCGCCGATAGCGTCTTCCTCCACCATGAAGAAGCTCGAGCTCTTTGCGTCTTCCGGCAGTCCCATGACTTCCGCCGTGATGGCGGCGTCCTTGGCGATCACTCGGCGGTTGAGCTTTCCATCAATCCACAGCGTGTTGCGAACACGTTCGCGCTCTTGGGGACTGCAGCGCCATCCACCGGCGAGTTCCAGAGCCGCTACCGCGTCTTCGTAAATCTCATCCAGGATCACGACCGAGTTTTCCGAAGAACACGACGTCGAGTTATCGAAGATCTTGGAGGCGCAGATCTTCGCAGCCGCCGCGTCCAGATCCGCTGAGGCATCGATGATGACCGGCACGTTCCCGGCTCCAACCCCAATTGCCACGGTCCCTGACTGCATCGCGCGCTTGACGTTGTTCTGAGACCCTGTGACGACCGCAAGGTCCACCTGGTCCATTAGGGCCTGGGTCAACTCCTTTGACACAGGCGATGGCAGCACCTGCACGAGATCCTCAGGATGACCGCTCTTCTTCAATTCGGCACGCATCAAATCAACTGTCTTCGACGTCGTCGCATAGCCCGCCGGCGACGGCGCGATGACGACTGCATTGCCGCCCTTCAAAGCCATCATGGCTTTGTTGACGGGGGTCGCCGCCGGGTTCGTTGATGGACAAACGGCGCCGACAACGCCGACCGGCTTTCCATACTTGACGAGGCCGCGTTCGGGCTCATTGCTAATAACGCCGACTGTCTTCGCCCTGAGCAGGTCGCGCAGCGTGCCGAAAGTCTTGCGTGTGTTCTTGATAATTTTCGACTGCACGTCGCCAAGACCCGTATCATTGACGGCAAGTCGCGCCAGCATTTCGGCATTTTCGGGCTTGTAGATCGCCCAGGCCAACGCACGAACGGCATCGTCCACGCGTTCCTGGTCGGTGTTTTCGTAGGCCGCCATAGCTGCGCGCGCTCGAGCTACAATGTGTCTGACAAGCACCTGTGGATCAGTGTCCGCGTTCACCGGAACACTCACACCATTCGTCGTGCCGGCCATCTCAGTCTTTGCACCTAACGAGGTCATCACCCACTCCCAGAAATTCGGCTCTGGTTTCTGTGAAGCCAGTGCCAGTTCGGTTTGTGTGTGGCCGCACGTCTCCTGTACGCGCTCGTTGAGCGAGTTGCGGCCACACCACGTTTCTCTAAACGGTCGTTCTTAGAGACCAGCGAGAAGCTTCTTGAGAAACTCTTCGCGCTTGGCCCACATTGCCTTCACTTCATCCCGTGTCATCACACGCAGAGGCGAGCCACCAGCCTTCATCTGTTTGGCAACACGCTTGTTCTTGAACATCTCAGGCACCTTCGCTGCGAGCGTATCGATCACCTCTTGAGGCGTGCCCTTGCGAACCATCACTCCCCGGAAATTGACCGAAGAATCGTCAACGTCGAAGCCCAGTTCCGCGAGCGTCGGCACATCAGGCAAGAACTCTTCATTGCGCTGCACGTCGGCAATGCCGAGAATTTTGAGGCTGTCCCGGCTACGATACGCATCCGACAGATTATTGACGCCAGCCATCACCTGCCCGCCGAGAACGGACTTCATTGCTGGCGCGCCACCCTTGTGCGGGACGTACTTGAGCTTCTCGCCAAGTGCTTTCTCAATCTGCAGGTAGGCGATGTGGTGCCCGACGAAGAGACCGGCGCCGGAAACCGTGATTTTTCCGGGATTGGCCTTAGCGTAGTCCTGCACATCCTTCATCGTATTGAAGGGGCTGTCTCGATTGACGACGAACACGGCAGGATCCGCGCCCCAGTTGGCGATTGGCTCAAGATTCTCGACGTTGTATTTCGTCTTGAACTTGATCGACTGCGCAATGAAATGCGGAACGTTATAGGCCGCTAGCTCATATCCATCCTTCTTTGACCCGGATGCGAACTTGTTCCAGCCGACCTTGCCGCCCGCGCCCGGCTTGTTGATGATTACAATAGGCTGCCCAAGGTACTCGTCGTTTGCCGCCACCATCGTTACGATGCGGGCTTGGAAGTCCGTTGCGCCGCCGGGGCTGTAAGCAACCATCAAGCTCACAGGCCTGTCAGGATACTCACCCGCCGATGCCGGCAGGGCCATCGCTGCGGCCAAGACCGCCAGCATACCGAATCTCGTCACGTATTTGCTCATAGCGTTTCCTCCATTCATTTTTACTTTCCAACCAGACGTCATTGTCCGGCCAATGCGCTACAGGAATAGACCGCGCGGCGTTTGCACTTGCAGCGCAAGTGCGAAGACGAGGTAGATAACCAGCATGAACCCGGCGGTAATGGCGATCCTCGTGAACCAGGTGCGTACCGACAGATGAGGGTTAGGGTCGTACAGGGAGTAAAGCGTGATGAACCCGATTGCCGATCCCGTGTAGAACCCAAGCTGAGGCGCCAGCACGAGAACGTAGGCCAGTATCACCGCAATGCCCGGAGCAATGCGCAGCAGAAGGTCGAGGGGAATACCCACCCCTGTGCGGTTCGCCCCGCGAATAGCCCGAAAGAGTGCTGCTGCCGACAGCCCAATCATCGCGACTGAAATAAGCTGCGGGAACAGATACGGTTGTGGGTCCTCGACCGTGAAACTCTCATAAGCAATCCACAAGCCGAGAGCGAGTGTCGCTAGAACCGGCAAGCATTGCTGAAATCGTCCCGCAACTTGGTCCTGCTGGCTCATGATGCAACTCCTGTACGTGGCTCGAGCCTGCGTATGCGGATTTCGGAAACGACCGAATAAACGATCGAAGCCACCACGAGACCAATGAGAAACAGATTGAGCGCTCCGGTGAAGAAGTACGCGAACATACCGTCACCCGCTTCTGCGATAATTTGGCCTTGCACATAATTCGATTCCGCAATCGGCCCGAGGATAACGCCGAGCACCAGGGGTGCTGGACTGAAGCCGTACTTGGACAAGAAATACATTCCCAAACCAAGAGCCAGCATCACCACGACGTCTGAATAGGAACTCTGAACCGAGTAGGCCCCAAAAACGCTCAAGACGAGAATGCCGCTAGCCAAGATCGGCGGAGGGATGCGAACGACGTGAGCAGCAAGTCCCGCGATGTAGAGTCCAAACACCAGCATCAATACCTGCCCGACCAGGAGTGAATTAATGAAGGCCCACGCAACGTCAGCATGTTCTACAAACAGATTCGGTCCAGGGAAGATGCCATGAATTAGAAGCCCGCCAAGCAGCACAGCCGCTGTCGGGCTTCCAGGCACCGAAAGGGTCAGCAACGGAACAAGCGACGGCCCCACCATCGCATTGTTCGCCGATTCAGCAGCCACTACACCTTCGCTTTCGCCTGTCCCGAACTTGTCGCGGTTTGGCGAGAAGCGCCGCGCCTGATCATAAGAAACGAGTCCGGCGATCTGGCCACCGGCGCCCGGTATAAGCCCGACGACGACACCAACGACGCTCCCGATGACAGCAGCGCGCGTTTTGGAAATAGTTTCCCGGAACGCAGCCACAATACTGTGGGGTTGCACCTTGATGATTTGGTACTGGCGGTTGATCCGTCCGCCTTCGAGCATCTCGATGATCTGGGGTATCGCGAACAAGCCGATGAGAGCGGCAATGATATGAACGCCCCCCTCAAGGTGCTCTGAGAAGATGAAACGCTCCACACCCTGAATCGAGTCGTACCCGATCATTGCGATCCACAGCCCGACAGCGCCTGCCAGCAAACCTTTGATCACAGACTTCGAGTCGAGCGAACCAATGATGGTCACCCCGAGGATCGCGATCCAGAACATATGTGAGGGGCCAAAACCGAGCGCCCACTTGGCTAGCACCGGGGTCAGGAAGATCAGCACCAGAATGCCCAAAACCCCACCAATGAAGGATGAGATAAAGCAAATCTGAAGCGCGCGTGCACCCTCGCCTTTCTTGGCCATGGCGTTGCCATCGAGCGCCGTAGCAATGTTTGCCGGCGCGCCGGGTATCTTGAGAAGGATCGCGCTGATTGCTCCACCAGCCACCGTCGCCGTGTAGGCGGCACCCAACAGCATCAAACCATGGGTGGGGGTCATGTGGAACGTGAAGGGGATCAGCAGGGCCACCGCCATGGTCGGCGACAGGCCTGGAGTTGCGCCTAACAACAGACCGCCAATTGTGCCACCACAAAGAATGGCCATTGACGTCAGCGTGAATACGGGCCCGAAATGCTGCAAGAATTCCACGGTGCCAACACCCCAATACTGTTCCTACACGAACAGACGATGCATTTGAATTTGAACCACTTGTCGCTTGATGAACTTTACTGCAGCACTATGAAAAAGACTTCGCAACCATTTTCATTTTTTGCATCGCAACTCCGAGCAACGTTGGCCTCTTAAAAACTACCGAAACCTACAACTGGCAAGCCCTAGACCGAGACACGTTGCCTTGCTGAGCCGAGAAACATTTATGAAAACGATACTGCATCACTTTCATCTTTATACGATCCGTGATGTAGTTACGGCATGGCACGAAGAGCGCTCAGAGAAGGTCTGCCGGGCATTGTCGATGTCGCCTCAGCGGCAGGCGTCTCACCGGCCACGGTCTCGCGCTACTTCAATGCCCCCGAGAAAGTGAAAGAGGCCACGCGCAACCGGATCGCTTCGGCTGTCAGCAAGCTGGGCTACGTGCCACACGCCGCCAGTGCACTGGGCCCACAGGCCAGCGGCACCGTCGGACTCATCGTTCCAACGATCGACAATGCGATCTTTGCCGAAATGATCCAGGAGTTCTCGATCACCCTCTTCCGGCACGCACGCACCATGCTGATCGCCGCGCACGGTTATGACCTCGCCCGCGAGTCAATCCTCACCGAATCCTTACTGCAGCACCGCATCGACGGAATTGCTCTGATCGGCTTGGAGCACACTGAACAAACCAATTTGCAGCTTGCGAAGGCCAACATCCCAGCAGTCATGCTCTGGAATTACCGCAACCGCCAAGAACGCCCCTGCATCGGGATCGATAATCGCGAAGCGGGCCGAACCGCAGTCCAGCATCTGTTGGAGTTCGGACACCGGGACATCTTGTTCTTGCTCGCCGAACCCCGCGCGAATGATCGCGCTGCCGATCGCCGTACGGGAGCTTTAGCTGCCATGAAAGCGGCAGGTATTTCCGTTCCACCAGATCAACGAATCATTTGCCCATATGAAATTCAGGCCTGCAAGGACATCGTTATCGAGGCTCTGTCCAGGAAACCGCGCCCGACAGCGATATTCGCGACCAACGATGTGATTGCACATGGCGCGCTGTTCGCGGCCCTTGCTCTTGGAATCTCCGTCCCCAACGAACTCTCCATCATCGGCATCGGTGATTTCGGTGGATCCTCTTCGGTGGAGCCGGGGCTCACAACCTTGCGGGTGCCTGCCTGCCGCATCGGCCGGCGGGCAGCCGAAGTCCTGGTCGAAATGATAACCTGGCCGAGCGCCACGCTCGAACGCGATCACAAATACGAGGTCGAGCTTGTCGTGCGCGGCTCAACAGGCCCGCCCAGAATGTGGCAGCGTAAATAGCGTCGAAACCAGCGATCTTGTTGCGCGACGCTGCCGTCTCCGTTCAACATCGCCTTGCGCGTGTGATACGAGCCCGCTGACATCAAACCGATCATAAATCGATGCAAGGCCAATCTGGGGGTTAGACGAAATGTAGCTGGGCTTCATATCTTCAAGCCAGTCGACTTGTTCAGCAATCGGCGACTGAGCGTTAAAGCTGACGTGTCTTCCCGCTATGTCCAATGTCCTATACACGTACCCCTAATATTTGCCTTCGCTGCTAAGCTTCGCATATGGACGCCTTATGCGACGCGCGACCAAAGAGGCAACATGCCCGGTTGGATCAAATCTGTGCCATCGATGAGACCGATGCACGATCGCGGCGGACACGAGCGCTTCAGTGCCTGTCACCAACGCAACGACGGGCTCACCAGTCGAGCCGGAGGTCCTTGCATTCATAGCGAGACCAAAGCTTTCCGGAACGTTAGTGCTTGTCAGCGCCTCTTTGTTCTGGATGACCTCCTGGCGGGTTAGGATCGCAACCTCGTCCCAGCGCTTCAGCGAAAAGCGATCCTGACGATCGAAGAGCAAGTCCAGCCGCTCACGGTAAAATGGAACGCTCTTGCGCGCATTACGACATAGGCGTTCCAGCAAGGATGCCTGATAGCGGCTCATCTCTTCGCGGCTATCGCCCGCACAAGCATCCAAAACTCGGATGTATTCCAAGGTTATCTGTCGTAAATCCATCGATATAATGTTTGGTTTATCCAGTGGGCCGAGTTCAGCTCGGTGGAGCATGAGCGGTCTCATTTCCAATGTATATCGGCTGCATGTCGGCGGATAGCTCGTGGTGAGCGTTGAGCTGCAAACGGTCGACCCGCCAATGCACAGTTGCGGCGCTGCGATGGGCAAATGGCCGTTCAAACGTCTGAGTAGACCGTATTCCACCGGTTCGCGGAACGACGACCGCGCACCCCAATCAAATCACAGATCCCACTCGATAGAATCAGCTCGAATGATAAGTGCTCAGAACACAGCCGAAGCGATCAAATTCTCGGATTCTGAAACCACCTAGTCATTGGGAACCACCTCGGTATCGTGTCCAAGCGTTGGCGCCGCTTTTGCCCAGGTATTAGAAAGTCCCAATAAAAAGCTGCCAGAGATCTCATCCTTGGCGAGACGCACTTCGGCGATTCAGTTTATACTCCATGGTCTTACGGTGCAGTCTGGAGTCGTGAGCACGCCCAATCCGGCGTACATATGGGTCTGCAAGTGAGTTGCGCATGTGAAACTATCTGATGCAAACAGGATACATGCTATGGCTCACATTTCTAACGAGGCTCTGGTTGCCACGGCACTGCTAATCACAGCCATTGTAGCCTTTCTCTTTGGACTATCATTCTTTAAAGCAGCCGTGGTGCTTTGCTTGATCTGGCCCACCTTGAGCCTGCTGCGGTCCAATTTCCGTTGGCGTGAAATGAAACGTTCAAATCCGAAGTTCCTCGCACTTCAATCTGGTGATGATGAAGTCAATACTGGGCGCATTTGGCATCACTATCTTGCCCATAAACGTTATGCAGAAACCATCGTGCGAGACAGCGAAGAACGCTAGGCGACACCGAACCAGTTGATGACATGTTGATGTTCAGACTTAACGTAACGTGCGACGCGAAAGTTATGCTCCATGCTCACTCAAAGGGAGGCTAACTTGCAGCCAAAACATGAAGCTCAGTTTGGAGGTAGGATCCTATTCGGCGTAATTGGTCTCGTTGCCATCGCGGCATTTGCTGCCGATTGGACCTGGTTGTCTGGCCTTTTGATGGTGCTCGCTTTTACTGTGATCGAACCAAAGCATCTCGCCTAACAGATTGTGCGGAAATCAATAATGAGCATGAACTCGCAAGCGGCTCTCGCCGTCTTATTTGTGGGCGTCGCCGTCACATATCCTGCAGCCACGATATTCCTCAGGGATGGGGCGAAGTAAAAACGTACGTACCTCAAAACACCAGCTGCAAGCGCCTGCGCCGGCCCGGCTCGCACCGTCGCGCTCCATTTGGTAGCGTGCTTGGCCAAGCCCAAGTCACGCGATTAGGGTGTGTTTATTGCGTGATCTGACCGATGCGCGCCGAGCCCCTAAGAAGACCGAGCGTCAATTCTGATGGCCGTGGGTTGAAGCTTGTTACTAAACGGCGTCTCTCAAAGCGCTGCAGCGCTAGCCTCCCGACTAAAGGTAAGATGTAATGTTCCGGCGCCTATCTGACTTGAAGTGTTTTATGGCAACCGCAGTCGCATACTTTGGATGCGCGGCTGGACACCATGCGATTGCCACGGAGCCAGGCTCGCCCCCTCCCCAATCCAATTCTGCAGAAGCATCGCCCGAGTTCTATAAAGACATCGCACCGATCCTGATACGCAAGTGCGTCACCTGCCATGCTTGCTATGATGCGCCATGCCAACTTGTGATGACCGCGCCCGAGGGGCTTGCCCGCGGAGCAACCAAGCACGGAGCCTACGATTCCGAACGATTATCACCAGCAACGCCGACGAGATTGTTCGTTGATGCACAGCGAACTGTGGACTGGCGAAAGCTTGGCTTTTTTTCCGTTTTGGGCGGCACCCGCCTTGGCCAGCGCTCCGATACATCATCGCTCATCAGCATGCTCAGACTTGGTCATGCAAACCCATTCGAGCCAAACAAGAAGGTACCCGCTCATGTTGATTTTGGGCTGCATCGTAAAAATGCCTGCCCCTTGCCGTCGGAGTTTGCCAGCTACGCTGCACTTCGCCCCGAACAGGGAATGCCTCTCGCAACAACCGGTCTCACCGACCGCGAGTATAAACTTATCGAGACTTGGGTAGCAGACGGTGCAAGCGTCGCAGTCAAAGAAGTAAAGCCTACAGCACTTGAACGAGAGATGATTAAGGCCTGGGAGACGCTCCTAAACCAGTCGGACACACGCACTGCCTTGGTGGCACGCTATCTCTTCGAACACCTATTCCTCGCGCACCTCTATTTCGATGCGGCGGGTAATGGCAATTTCTTTGTGTTGGAGAGATCCCGCACGCCACCTGGAGAACCGATCCACCCCGTGGCGAGCCGGCGACCGAACGATGATCCAGCTGGCCGCTTCTATTACCGCTTGCGTCTACTCAATGAGACGCTGGTCCACAAAACCCACGTCACATACTATGCCGGTCGAGAAAAACTGGAACGAATCAAAGAACTCTTTCTCACCAGCAACTGGTCCGCCGGAGCCCTTCCTCTTTACGGAGCTGCCAACGCTGCAAATCCGTTTGAAACCTTCCGTGCAATCCCGGCAAAGACGCGATACCAGTTTCTACTCGACAACGCAGAGTTCTTCGTGCGCTCGTTCATCCGCGGCCCCGTATGTCGTGGGCAGGCTGCAACGGACGTCATCAGAGATCACTTTTGGGTTCTGTTTCAACGTCCGGCTTCCGATCCCTTTATTTCAAACTCCAAGTATCAAGGTGCCGCCATCCCTTTGCTAGGCTTGCCCGGCGAGGACGACAACTTGTGGCAGGCTGGTCCCGAATGGTTGAAGTACCGTGACGCCCGCCAATCCTATCTCGAAAAGCGCCAGACCGAATATCAGAAACAGTGGCCACTGGGTCCGTCGCTTGAAGATATTTGGGATGGCCAAGAGCGCTACCGTGGAGCTCTGCTCACCGTATTCCGCCACTTCGACAACGCGTCCGTCGTTCACGGTTTTGTTGGCAACTACCCAAGCACCGTTTGGATTATGGACTACGCAATCCTGGAGCGATCGTATTATGGCTTGGTGGTGAACTTCGATGTTTTCGGAAATGTTGCCCACCAACTGCAGACAAGGCTCTACTTCGATTTAATCCGTCGAGAATCGGAGCTCAACTATCTACGTTTCTTGCCAGCCGACATACGCGAGGAGACTCGCCTTTCTTGGTACCGGGGACTTGCATCGCTCAGACTGGAGCTGACGTATACCAGCGCCGACACATCAACTCCGACACGTGTCAAGTATCGATCCCATCAGCCTCGAAGGGAGTTTGCTGATCAAGTTCTCACACGCCAAAAGGGCCCTGCCGGTGAGCAAGACCCGATAAACCGTTGCCTTGTTGAACCGTGTAAACCAATGCGCGAAGTATTCCCGCATCAGGTCGAAGTTCAGGAGGCGCTGAGTCAGCTGGTCGGGAAGCCTTTGAGTAAGGCGCCGTACATCGCACACCTCCCCGACATTGCTCTACTCACCGTCGAGTTGAACAACGGAGAGAACCAAGTCTACTCCATCATTCGAAACCGAGCCCACACTGATGTGGCCTTCATTATGGACGAGGACCTCAGACTTGAGCCGGAAAAAGATAGCTTGACTATCGTTCGCGGCGTGGCAGGCAGCTATCCAAACTTTATGTTTCGTGCAAAATCTGAGCAGTTGGAAGCATTCACAGAAGAGCTTTTGGCGAGCCGAACCGCGACAGAATTCGACGTACTCGTCGAGAAATGGGGCATCCGCAGAACACATCCTGAATTTTGGCAAGTCTTACATGGTGTCACCGAATATCTAGAACGCACGGCCCCCATCCAGTCCGGCATACTGGATATCAATCGCTACAAGAATCTATAGCTTGGCTTTGACACGTCGCCCCCGCAACGGTTCCAAGAGCATCAATTGCTGTAACAAGACAGTATCCGACACACCCATGTTGCATCAGCTCTCTACGCGACCGTAAGCATATCCCAACACACGGGCGAAAACCTCCGCGCCAGCGAGCCGCCAAGAGTTGCGTCGTATTTGAGCGCACAGGCTGAACAAATACTTCCTGTGGGCTGCGGATCGCCCCTCCCGATAATTTTCAAGAATTTCATCGACCTGTGACGCCCGGAACAGCGGGACGCTGACGACTGCGGCATGTTGGCTTCATCAAACGGCGAGCATACGCCGCCAAGCAGGTTCGAAACACTAGAGGCAGGCATTATGAAAAAGACATTCCTTACCACATTGACCGTCGTCATCGTCGCTGCAACAACGACCCAGGCATTTGCCGTAAGCAGCTCCGTTAGAAATGCCTGCGTGGGCGATTATCTCTCCTACTGCAGCCAGCACTCGCCAAGCAGCCCCGGCGTCCGCCGCTGCATGCGCGCCAACGCTTCAAAGCTGTCGCGCAGATGCGTCAACGCTCTGGTCAAGGCCGGCTATGTTTCCAAGCACAAAACGCGCCGCAGCTCGGCTTCGCTCGGCCGCTAAGACAGGGTTTTCAAGTGAATGACGGACGGCGGGCCCATGCGGGCTCGCCGTTTTGCTTTGCCCATTACAGCCAATCAACCACATACTTTGAAATGGCTGAGCCAACTCCGGCAATAGCCCCTAAATCGAAAGCCGGCGAAAACCCTACGCAGTCTCAAAACCACGTCCACCTCGCATCGCAAAAAATCCTCCGAAGCCAAACAGACCTTGGCTTATCGCGCTCAGATCTGTATTCGCCTTTGACGAATCGGTCGCAGGGCGTGATTTCAAGTTCGAACCTGGACGCTTTGGAGTGGCACCATAATGGCAAGTACTTCAACAATACGCCAACGACGAAGAGTTGCGTTGATTGCGACCTGGGCTTTATGAAATGGCCCTTCTGGATTGGTTTGTCATCGGCGGATACGGCGTCGTTGTTCTAGTGCTCGGAATCCTTGCCGGCGGCCCATCTGAGACCGACACCGATTACTTCCTGGCGGGAAGAAGGGAAGGTTGGGCGCCAGTCGCGGCATCCACTTGGGCGACAAAGTTGTCCGCGTTGACGTTTATCGGCGTCCCCGGAGCAGCAATTGCCGGCAACTTCGCCTACGCCCAATTGTGGATTGGTTCGTTTCTAGCAGCCTACCTCGTCGCGGCAATCTTCATCCCGGAATTTTACCGCCTACGCGTATCCACGGTTTACGAGTATCTCGGGCACCGGATCGGGCCACAAACCCGAACCGGAGGAACCATCATCTTCATCATTAGCCGCTGCCTTGCGAGTGCGGTGAGGCTTGCAGGTTGCGCCATTGCCGTATCGGTCTTTTTTGAAATTGCTCTCGTAGATGCCATTTTGCTGATCGCTGGATTAGCTGCCGCCTACGTTCTGACAGGTGGTCTGCGGGCCGTAATTTGGACTGATGTACTTCAACTTCTACTGTTCCTGACCGGGGCGATCGCAGCGATCGCTTTCGTCAGTGTGACGCTACCGGGCGGTGTCGCGCAAATCGTCGAGACTGGTGCCGCGAATGACAAATTTCGCGTGTTCGATTTCAGCTTCGACCTTGCCGACCCAACGACCTTCTGGATGGGAAATCTATTCGCCCTTGTCCTAGGACTAGCAACCGGAGGGACCGACCAGGATATCGCACAGCGCGCCCTTGCCTGCCCCAACGCAAGGCAATCCCGGATCGCACTTGTAACGGCGGGCGCAGCTGACCTGATCAGCACCCTTCTGTTCTTAAGTGCAGGCGCGGCGGTGTTCGCGTACTACGACGCCTTCCCACGCGATGCCGTTGCAAAACTGATGGCAGAGAACCGGCACGACTACATTTTTCCATATTTCATCCTACACGAGTTGCCGGCCGGCCTGCGCGGTGTACTCGTTGCAGCATTGCTGGCAGCAGCGATGTCATCACTCGATTCTGCACTTAGCGGACTGTCCTCGTCGGCGTATTTCGACTTGGGTTTGAAACGTACGGGTCGGCTTAAATCCGTACTGCAAGGTCCACGTATTCTGGTTGTCGTATTCGCTATCGTTCTTGCCGGCATCGCAATCGGCTTCGGATCGCAACCATCAATTCTTTGGTTCGGCCTGCAGGTCATGGGGTATACTTACGGCGGATTGCTCGGTCTGTTTCTGGTCGCATGCTGTCTGCACAGGTTTGCCGACGACCTGGCAAGCCTCGTTGCCGCACTAAGCAGCATAGTTGTCGTGGTAATCCTAACACAGTGGGGAATTGGCTTTGGATTCGCACCCATCCCGTGGCCTTGGGCCGTTGTCATCGGGGCCTCTTGGACCAGCATATTGGTCCTCATCGCGGCAACATTACGCCAGCTCCGTCAGAACCTTTGAGATCAGCTGATCGCATGGCTCACTGTCGGGATGTGGCGCAAAATCTTTCTGGGTTGCCTCAGGCATGGCGCCGCAAACAATTTGCGTTTTTCGCCCTTTCGGATCGTCTGAAATCTATGAGGCTCGTCCTTGAACCGCTGGAAACCATTACTCGCCGTCGTCATCTTGACGATCAAGCCGACCGCAGCGATTAGCAAGCCTCCTGCACCAAAGCTTATCGACAAGCCTCGGCTTGTATCGTCTTCAAAGCAAGCCATAACGATAAGCCCGCAATCCGCTGCTAAGGTCGGCCGCCAAGTATGGCGCAACGAAACAGGCGGCAGCCGTGATGCGATTACGGCCTGGAACACAGCCGAGGACTTTATGTCCCTCGGCATCGGTCATTTCATCTGGTTTCCCGAGGGCCTTCGTTCGAAGTTCAAGGAAAGCTTTCCAGAGATGCTGGAATTCCTGCGCAACCACGGCGCGACGCCACCAACATGGCTCAGCATGTCGCCAGTTACCCCTTGTCCGTGGAAGACGAAGCGGGAGTTCCTGCGCGATTTCCATTCCCCAAAGATGGCCGAACTACGTGTGTTTTTGCTCGATACGATGGGCCTGCAGGCACAGTTTCTGGTAGCTCGTATGAAGGATGCATTGCCAAAGATTCTCGCGAGCCTTCCAAATTCGAAAGACCGTGCACACGTTCGCCACCAATTCTACCGCGTCGTTGCTGCTTCAAAGGATCTCTACCCGCTGATCGACTACATCAATTTCAAGGGCGAAGGCATCAGCCCAACTGAAACCTTTCCCAATCGCAGAACCGGTAAGCCCGAGGGCTGGGGCCTGAAGGATGTGCTGCTGGTGATGAATGGGACGTCATCAAATCCTGACAACGTACTCGCCGAATTTGCAGACGCTGCTGGATTCGCGCTTAAGCGCCGTATTGCAAACAATCCTCGCGACAAGCGTTGGCGGCGCGGCTGGTTATCGCGCATCCAAACATACCGACACCCGTTGCAATGATTTCGCGAGAAGAGGTGAACAGAACAAATACATCCCGAGTCACGGCTAGACCTGGCGCCAGAGTCTGTGAACATAGCCAAATTCAGCAGCACCTGGCCTTGTTGCCACCAGCTGCGATGATGTAACTAACCTTTACTCGCCAAGCTCAAAACTCTCGGTTGGTTGGTTCCCTCCGCGCGGCCTCTCGCCCGACCTGAGATTGGAACCACACACTAAAGCATGCCCACTTCGATTGAAATGATCTCGCAGAAACGGTGAACCCTCGGCCTAAACGGCATGGACCTTACAGCTCTCCCGATCGTGGGATCACACAACGAGCCAAGAGAGCGGCGCAATGATTACAGTCGAAAACAAAACTCCTGCAAGGAAAGCCAAGAAGCATGATCGCGGTTGGATGAAACGCTTGATACCGTTGTTCGCCGTCGCCGGGGTGATGCTCACGATGCTGGTCGTCTATCTCGGCTATGACTATCTCGTTGCCCGCACTTCGCCGTGCGAAGCTATTTTCCAACAAACAGCCATAGGGCTCTCTACAAAGATTAGTTTTCTCAAAACAAACGGCGAGTTCGAGATCGGCCGGGAACCGCTGGTCGAGCTAACAGAGCGTGCGCAGATGACGGCTCTCAATCTCAAGACCTGCTGTACCGTCTTGGATGCCGGCCAACTCAATCCTGAGCAATTCCTGCAGTGCAAAGCCAAGGCGCGCGCATACGAAAATCGCGTAGATGGCATAGTCGCCGCCGTCCAAAGTCTTGATCCATCCCTTGGCAACGAAACGACGATGCCGGCAGCCAACGACACGAAGGCGAACGCCCCCGCGTCCGCCAATCCCACTAAAGCTGCCACGGCAAAGGCGTCTATCAAGTCGAACCTCCAGGAGGCGAGACAGATATCGCAAGAACTAAATACGAAGGTTCTGGATGTTCGCCGCGAGCGGGCGTTGGAGACGCTTGAACTGATCACACCCACGGACATTGATGTGAGCGCCCAGGAGCTCGAACCTAACGATAAGTCCTTGAGTACGAACAAGATCCAATTGAACAAATGGATCACGGCTTCGATCGGAGCCGGGACAGACGCCGACTTCTTTTCGTTCACTACCCCGCCGAAGTACCGTGATTGGATCAAGATCGAGCTAGACAATCGCTCGGCAACGCTGGAACCGCGTTTGGAGCTGTTCAATTACGAAAAATCGAG
>DAOUZE010000384.1 GCA_030665765.1 Filomicrobium sp. | reverse complement strand
TTGAAAAATATAAAGATGCTGCCGCGCTCGAATATCACCGTGAGACGGAGCACTACAAAAATTATCGCGCAACAATCACCGAACATCTAAATGCCCCAATCGGCGTGGTTGTGCTCGCTGCAATCGACGCAGCTTGACCGGCAAACTTGTTATCGAGAGCGAATAAAGAAATGGCCTTCAAGAGCATCAATCCGACTGACGGCACTGTGTTGGCGACCTTCAATGAGTTGTCGCCAAAAGAAGTCGAACAGAAACTCGAACGCGCCCACACGGCATTCAAAGAATGGCGAGGGTCGTCATTCGAAGACCGTGCCGCTGCGCTACGGAAAGCTGCCGAAATCCTGGTGTCGGAAAAAGAGGTTTGGGCACGGCTAATGACCCTGGAAATGGGCAAGCCATTCAAGCAGGGCGTCGCCGAAGTCGAAAAGTGTGCTTCGACTTGTCGCTATTTTGCCGACAACGGCTCCCGACTTCTTGCTGACCAGCCGATCGCGACAGAGTCCGATAGCAAACTTCGATATCTTCCGCTGGGTATCCTGCTCTCAGTGATGCCGTGGAATTTCCCATTCTGGCAGGTGTTTCGCTGCCTCGCGCCCGCGGTGATGGCTGGCAACGGAATGGTTCTTAAACACGCGTCAAACGTACCTCAGTGTGCGCTGGGCATCGAAGATATTATGCAGCGATCTGGTTTGCCCGAAGGCGTGTTCACAACACTCCTCATCGGCTCAGCGAAGGTAGCGGACGTCATACGGGATCCTCGCATCGCCGCTGTGACGCTTACTGGAAGCGAAGGCGCTGGCGCGAGCGTCGGTGCTGCTGCCGGCGCGGCCCTGAAAAAGTGTGTTTTAGAACTCGGCGGCAACGACCCATTCATTGTGCTGCCCACCGCAGATTTAGACAAGGCGGTTGCAACGGGTGTGCAGGCGCGCACCGTGAATAACGGTCAAAGCTGCGTCTGCGCCAAGCGGTTCATTGTCCATCGTGAAGTTTACGATGCCTTCGAGGAGAAATTCACTGCGGCGATGGCATCTCTTGTGGTCGGTGATCCGATGGACGACGCCACGCAGATAGGCCCTATCGCTACGGAAGACGGTGCGCAATCGATTGAGCGACAGGTCAACGAGTCGATCGCGGGTGGTGCACGGGCTCTAACCGGAGGCGCACCGAGTAGCCGTAACGGGAATTTCTATGCACCGACTGTGCTCGCGGACGTGCCGTCTGATGTGCCAGCTTACTGCGAGGAGCTATTTGGTCCGGTTGCCGTGCTCATGCGCGCTGAAAACTTTGATCACGCAATCGAACTTGCCAATGACACACCTTTTGGTCTTGGCAGCAGTGTGTGGACCCACGACGCTTTAGAGCAGCAGCGATGCATGAATGAAATCGAGGCGGGTCTGACGTTCTTCAATGCAATGGTTGCGTCGGATCCACGGCTGCCCTTCGGAGGCACTAAGCTTTCCGGTTACGGTCGAGAACTGGGCGAACTTGGAGCCCGCGAATTCACAAACGTGAAGACAATCGTAACCGCAACATGAGAGGTCGACGCTGGTTGGTGGGTATCCTGCGACCCCGCCCTCGAACTATAATCAGGAAGACTTGGCATCCCGACCCGGTGCTTTTTCGGCCGCACTCCCCTTGTCATGTCCGTATTGAACTCGGCAGATCCCGCTCATTCATCTGCAGCTTTGCCAACAGCGCGCAGAACACCGTTAGTTTAACTCGCGCGACTGCCCGCAAGTACTCGACGCCGCCCTCGGCCTAAAGCTTAGTGCCGATTAGGTGATCCTATCGGCCTGCTGTATGGCAGACGGCGAGACCAAGAATGCTGAGGCGTTGCCCCTGCGGCAGTGTAAGCCCATTTACTTATTTGCTTTACGCGAGCGTCCAAGAAATCCCTCCACCTGGCGATTGAGCCGATCGTTCGAAAGTAGCGACGCTACTCTGTAATGCCGCACTAAGAGTTCCTATATTCGACTACCATGACCAAACGAGAGACCCCTAAAAGTGTGCTGCAGCCGGTCGACGAAGAGGCCCGTCGGCAGGCTAAGTTATTAATGCGGAAGGCGCGTTACGCTGCACTTGCAGTTCTTGATCCAGCCGATGGAGCACCGGTTGTCAGTCGCGTCAATGTGGGGACCACGATGGACGGGCGTCTAGTGTTTCTCATTTCGAACTTATCGCAGCATTTTGCGGCGCTCGACGCGGACCCCAGAGCATCATTGCTGGTTGGTGAACCAGGCAAGGGCGATCCTCTGGCACATGCACGCCTGACGGTGATTGGGCGCGCCACACGAACAGCCCAAAACGACATTCAAGGTTCAATTCGCCGCCGTTTCCTCGCAAAGCATCCAAAGAGTGAGCTCTATGTTGATTTCGCGGACTTTGCATTTTGGACACTGGAGCCCGAACGGATCTTATTGAATGGAGGTTTTGGAAAAGCCTTTGAACTGCAACCTGGCGACCTCGTCACAAACATGGCTGGCCTTATCGATTTGATCGACCTTGAAGCCGGGGCGGTCGCACATATGAATGAGGACCACCAGGAGGCCATCGAGAAGTACGCCAGATCAATCGGGCAACGTGACAGTGGCTGGAAGTTGGCGAGCCTAGATCCCGAAGGCATGGACCTCGTGCGTGGTGATGCCAGTGCGCGGCTATGGTTCCACAAACCTCTCGCCGCCGCCGGTGATCTACGTGAAACTCTGGTTAATCTCACCAAGCGCCAACAAGACTGACGTGTGGGGTGCAATCCGCGCCGCTATCTAATCGTCGAGTATTCCGCAATCACACCAAGCCGTGCACCTTCGCAAGTGATGTGATTTCTCGCTCTTCCCGCTGCTCGCGTCGTGCTGCTGTCGATGATAACCGCGCATTCCGCCTCTGTACGTCAATCACGGCGTAGCCGCCGGAGATCCGTTGGTCAATTGCGAGGTAAGGTGCCACGGATTGACAGAATAGTCCCAAGACGACCGAAATCTATATACTATTATTCCACTCATCGTCTTCATCCGTTTCAATTGACTTGCCCGTGTTATTGAGCCGGACTTACGCAAATCGCTTTCCAACGATCTAAGCTCAATGTGTGCGACACGCGCGAGCCCGACATGAAGAAATACTTCACTTTGTGGAGATGAAACTCAAGAGGTCGAATATGCAGATCGACGCCAAACTGGAGCTTGCGCACGCGATAATTGATACCTATCAGGCGCGCGAGAAAAGTTTAATTTCAGAAGAAAGGCGATACGCCAAGTCTTACTGGGAGACGGCGATAGAAACTGTCGCCGATCCCGATCTTCGTGACCTGATCCCAACGATGCTGGCATGGAGCCGCGAGCACGTCGAGTGGGCGGAGACCTTTCTCGAACGCCACAAAACGGGCTAGCCCCGTGCTGGAGCCGGAGCCTCCATCTGTTCGCCGTTGGCGCTCACAGGACAGATTGAGCTGATTGCGTAAGAGAGACTTTCCGGTTCATCGTAACCCCAAGCAGGGAGGCGATGA
>DAOUZE010000007.1 GCA_030665765.1 Filomicrobium sp. | reverse complement strand
CTCATAGAAACTGACATACACCACGAGTCGCGGCTCTTCCAAGGCGGCCCCATGCAGTACCAATCTGGAAAAGCCCACTGACGGTGAGTGGTCAGATAGATGTCACAAACGCAAATCAAGTCGGTTGGTCAAACCCTTAGAGTGACGTCTGCAACCTAAAGGAGGGCATTTGCGGTTACTCGATAGCAACCCGCCAGGATAGTTATCCCCGGCATCAAGGTTCACCAGGCATTTGCGCCGTAATCTTGCATTTGGCTTGCGGTTGGGGTCCTGTTCGCCGCAGAACCCTATCGCGCGCTGGTGGGCCGACTGGGAAATGGGGCGTCTGCGGCAGGGGTTGCATGGATATCACGGACGAGAATACCGACGACCGGCAATGGCTGATTCTGCTGACTATTGGATTGTTGGCCTTGCTCTTGTTGCGGCTTTTCGCACTCGGCTTGAACCAAACCGATCTGTTCTTTGATGAAGCGCAATACTGGTTCTGGAGCCTTGATCCCGCCTTTGGTTATTATTCGAAGCCGCCACTGATCGCATGGATCATTGGCTTGACGACCGAAGTCTGCGGTCTGAGTGAGTTTTGCGTGCGGTTGCCATCGCCGTTTATGCATACGGTTACGGCGGTTGGCGTCTTTTACATCGGCCGACAGCTTTACGACGTGAGAACTGGGGTGATCGCCGCGCTGGCTTTCGCCACTCTGCCCGGTGTTTCATTGTCGTCGGGGATCATTTCAACAGATGTGCCGCTGTTGATGTTCTGGGCGATCGCATTGTTTGCCTTCGTGCGGCTGATCCAAACACAGGAGACGCGGGCGTGGTGGCCGGCGTTGCTTTTGGGGCTGGCTTTCGGATGCGGGCTCAACGCGAAGTACGCGATGGCGTGGTTCGTAGTTTGTGCCGTCGTCTATTTGGTGATGACGCCGGAACGGCGGTGGCTTGCCCGCGATATGCGGCTTTATACAGCGTTGGCGCTCGGCGCCTTGATGATCGTGCCGAACGTCCTGTGGAATCTGGAAAACAAGTTCGCGACGCTGTCGCACACCGCTGACAATGCCAAGTGGGGCGGACCGCTGGTGCACCCTCAAAAAGCTCTGGAATTCTTCGGTGCGCAGTTCGGCGTATTCGGGCCGATTCTGTTTGGGGCGCTTTTGGTCATCTGTTGGCGATCGCTGCGGCAGCGGTTGCCGGAGGCGGACCGCTTACTGCTGGCATTCTCCGTGCCCGTGTTGGTGGCTATCCTGATACAGGCGTTTCTGTCGCGGGCGCATGCCAATTGGGCTGCGGTGGCCTATGTCGCCGCCACGGTCTTGGTGATCGCAACCATGATCCGTGATGTCGCTTGGCCGTGGCTCAAATCCTCCTTTGCGCTGCACGCCGCGGTGATATTGCTAATCCTTGTCGGCATGGCGACGGCCGGCATGGTGCCGATGCCGTTTGGCGGGGCGCCCTTTGCCAGGACGCTGGGTTGGGAGGACGTCGCGGATTCTGTGCGCCGTGAAGTCGCGTCGGCGTCCGCGCGTGGTGAACCGTACGCGGCGATCCTCAGCGACGACCGTCCCGTAACGGCGGAACTGCTCTACTATATGCATGGCGAGAAAACGCCGATTTACGCTTGGTCGGGGGCTGGGCGTCCGCGTGATCACTTCGAGTTGGTGCGGCCCTTCACCAGTTCTGTCGGGGTTCCGATATTGCTCGTCACGCTGTTCGGCGACCAAACAAAAGTGCCCGCAAAGTTCCATTCGGCCGAAAAGATTGCCGAGAAGACTTTACCTGCGGGAGTCAACGCAACGCGTCGCGTGGTCTTCTATAGACTTTCGGGCTACAAGGACGAATGATCCGCAAAGATAAATCCCAGCCTATATCGACAGCCGAGGGGCTATCGGAAGCCTTCGTTCTACTCGACAACAGCTCCGGCAGTTGCTCGCCGTCACTATTGTTTACGGAACCTCGAGACATCGTAAGTGCCGAGACGCCTGACGAGGTCGGTCCGGCAATCGAGCGAATTGAGGCTGCGGTTGCGAATGGGCTGCACGCCGCCGGTTTTTTCTCCTACGAGCTCGGCTATGTCATGGAGCCGAAGATCTCCGGATTGATGCCGGAGAAGCGCGGCATGCCGTTGCTCTGGTTCGGATTTTACGAAGCGCCGCGCCAGATGACCGGGCCGGGCGTGCTGGAGTGGCTCAACGAAACCACCCGCAGTTCCTCCCACGATTTTAGCGATGTTGAGTTGGCTTGGACGCGCAAAGACTATGAGGCGCGGTTCAACAAGGCGTTGGAGCTGATCCGGGCCGGGGACATCTACCAGATAAACCTGACGTTCAAGGCGCGTTTCAAACTGCTTGGCTCACCGCTGACGTTCTATCGCGATCTCAGGGCAAAGCAGCCCGTTGCCTACGGGGCGGTGGTTGATACAGGGTATGCGACTGTGCTGTCGGCTTCACCGGAGCTTTTTATCGCGCAAGAGGGACGAGCAATCCATACGCGTCCCATGAAGGGCACGGCAGCTCGACGTGGTGCGATCGATGCGGATGCGCTGCAACGCCGTCAGCTAGCAAGCGATGCTAAGCAACGCGCCGAGAACCTGATGATCGTCGACTTGATGCGAAATGATCTGGGGCGGATCGCCGAAATCGGCAGCGTGCGGGTGGATGATCTGTTCACCGTCGAGACGTTTAAAACGCTGCATCAGATGACGTCCGGCGTAACCGCCACTTTGCGCGCGGATATGGGATTGAAGGAGTTGTTGGCGGGGATCTATCCGCCTGGATCGATCACCGGGGCGCCAAAGATCCGGGCGATGGAATTGATCGCTGATCTGGAGACCGAGGCGCGCGGTGTCTACTGTGGTGCCATTGGTCACATCTCGCCGGAGGCGCGCTCACAATTCAACGTGGCCATCCGTACACCAGTCATCATGCGTGGCGGCGAGGGGGAGATGGGTATCGGCTCTGGTATCGTTTACGATTCAAAGGGTGGCAGTGAATACGAAGAATGCCTGCTCAAGATGAAGTTCCTGACCGATCCACCGAAGCCCTTCGAGCTAATAGAGACAATGCTCCACGAACCGGAGAAGGGATTGTGGCTTGAGGAACGGCATTTCGAACGGTTGCGGTCGTCGGCGGCATATTTCGCTTTTCAATTCGACGAGCAAAGAATTCGAGAGGCGATTGCGGGGACGCTCGATCTGCGGCGAGACCAGCGATTGCGAGTCCGGCTGACGATTGCAGAAGACGGTACGCCTTGCGTGGGCGTGACGGAGTTGGAGGCGGGTTCGACGACTGCCGTTATGCGCTATGTCGTGTCACCGACGCGGCTCAACAGCGCCAATCCGTTCCTCTATCACAAGACGACGCGGCGCGAGGTCTACGACAGCGAATGGCGGAAGTATCGCGAGGAGGTCGGGGCGGATGAAGTCATCTACCTCAACCAGGACGGCGCGTTGGCTGAGGGCAGCCGGACGACGATCTTTGTCGAGGAAGACGGTGTGCTGGTCACGCCCCCATTGGAGGTGGGGTTATTGCCAGGGACCTTGAGGGCGGAGCTGCTAGCGAGTGGGCAAGCGATAGAGGGGCGACTGTGCCTGGAAGACCTGGAGCGCGCGAAATCCTGTTTCCTCGGAAATTCCGTTCGCGGGCTGGTGCGTGCCGAAAGGCTTCAGGCTGAGCTGATTTTGGAGGAGGAGCTGGGCGGCGACTAGAGCATTTTCTGCTTCACCGGAGCGGACGCTGTGGTTCACTTGGTGATAGCGATGCAACTCAGGCGTGGTGGCTTATTAAGGATGTTGACCTGGCGACTGGATTTTCACCTGCGCCGGCCAATTTTCCCGCTCATTGTTCAACGCAGCCAGAGCGAGGAATCCGAGCGCTGATACCGTCAACAGAATCGCAGCCGCGAGTTCGTATCGGTAACGGTTCAACTGGGTACGGGTCCGAGATCGGGGCATGCAATGGTTCCGGATTATGGATCGAGACAAGCCCAAGATTCGTCTAGAATCGATAAGAGTCGCTAGACCACGCAATGACGCGCGACAGACTGGCGCAAAAGTATCCACGGTCATCATTATGGCGCCGTCGAGGCTATCTCGTTCGCACACCGCGTAGGCTCACAGGATTTGCTATGTTCGCTGGTGCGAAAAACGCTGTGATGGCCGCTCTACCGGCCGCGCTCGCTGAGCGGAATAGCTTCGAGTTCTTCGTATGCCAAGTGGTGGCGCTCAAACGCCAGCCTGTTCCGTTTCGCGGCGGCGAGGCGCGGAGAATAGCCGGCGCAATACGAAAAGCAGTATGAGCAGTGCGAAAGCCAAAGCGGCGAGGGAGATCGGGTGCTTGTCGATGAGGAGGATAGGGCTGACTCGGCCATCGATGACCATTTGGAAGTCCTTCACTGCGGTGGCCGGATGGAAACCATTGTCTCCGCGCAGCATCATCTCCACGGCGGCGGATTGGTCGGAGCTGGCTAGGACGGCTTGGCGCACCCGCGCTTTCGCCAGTAACTTCAGTTTGCCTGGTGACTCGGCCACCGTTTTCAGAACCTGCTCGCGGGGAGCTTGTTGCAGCCCGGTCAAATAGGCGGAGAGCTGCTCGAGTTCGTCCCTTGTCAGGCTGCGGGCCAGGTTTTTTAGAGAAGCCGGCTCCAAATCGAAGAGGATTTCTCGAGCATCGGTCGGCAGGGCGGCGACGCGAAGAATGGCAACGCGATCGTCGAGTTGCAGAAGTTCGTTCAGGGTGTGCGGAGTGAAACGTTCCGGGCCAGTTTCCCGATAAATGCCATGCTCAAGGACGGCAGCGGTATTGTCCCCTGCGACCGCGTACCATTTGAGGCCGGTTTCCAATGAGCGGGTGGCGCGTGCGATCTGCATGGGGGCATCGGGCAGCCGGTTGACGGCTTCGTCGAGCGTCCCGTCATCCAATCGCTTGACGACGCCGGCCTGGCCTTCCTTTGCCAGGATAAGCGCGACTACCTCGTCCAGACGGCCCAAGTGGTCGGCTGCTATGGTGTCAAGAAAGCTGCGAAACTCGGTGTTACTGTCGGCCAGCTGCAAAGCTTTGAGGTGGGCTCGACGGAATTCGTGCCAGACTTTGACAACGCGGTCGGCTGAGCTTTGGCCGATCTCCTTGACGTGCGATTTAATCTGATCGGCGATGGTTTCGGCGAGGACCTCACGGACTTTTTCTTTGGTCTCCTCGGACTTCATCTCGGTTTCGATGATCGGCATCACGCCGTGGCGAAAATCCCAAATGTCCTTGGCGATCAGCACGAGGCCGACGCCGCCGGCAACAACTGAAACCAACCTGGCTAGGACGCTTCCGACAATGCGCTGCCCAACACTGCGTGCGAGGTTGGCGAGTTGTCTGCGTACGACCAAGATTGCAACGCCGGTAGCGCCACCGCTTGTCTGGCGTAAGATGCTGCCGGGCGTGACCGTGGCGCCCCCTTCTTCGGATGAGACGGCGAAGTCTTTGCGGGCGTCTTCTCGGACCAGACTGGAGACCGTCGTGCCGTAGCGCGGACCTAGATAGGCCTGGAGGCATTGCAGGGCGGGTCGCGCGGCGTCCTGGGCTGCATACTCGATGCGCTTGCCTACTTCTTCCCCGACCCCGCTTGCGAGTGCAGAAATCGCTTTAGTGACAACTTCGGATCGGTAGACGCGCTCGGCGACCTCAGTGGCAAGTTTCTGCGCCTCCTCACGGTACGCCAGCGACTTGAGAAGGCTGCCCCAGCTGGTCTCTTCGCGTACGTCCTTGGTGGCGATATCAACACGCGCATCGATGATGTTGCCAACGTCGCCCTTGCGCCATTCATCATCAACCAGGGCTTTGTAATCGACCGTCTGCAGGCTCGTTTCCAGGGAGTATGTGGTGATCTGCGCGATGGCCTTGCGGAAGCTTTCCTCGTCCAGGGATTTGCATGCTTCGATGTTGGCGCGGGTCACGTTTTGGGCGGCGGCATTGAGGACCGGTGTGACCATCATCGAGACAGCAACAAGGCTGGAGACGACAGATCTGAAAATACGTGCCAACTTTTCGTGTCTCCCTTTGCAGCGCCACGGCATTCTTGGCTTCTAGAAGTTTACTAGCGGGTCAATTGGCTTAGCGGATCAGATGGCAATCGGAATAGGTGTTGCGCGTTCAGATCAGGACAAGGTGGCTCCTGGTAAAAAATGCCGCTATTGACGTTATGCTGTCTCATCGTGTCAGGAATACCGCTGCGTATGAACTCGGCGCGGCAATTCTTTTATACATGCACATTCTTGGCGGCGTGCTGCGGGCAGCGTGTTTTGTGCCGCACGCTTAAGTGCTGAGGTTGGCTTGCCGCACGGCCTGGGTATATTGGCAACGGGTTAGGGCTATACGGGGGCGGGGTTCGTGAACGCGGTCGTTGACAGCGTCATCACCTACATCATCCTTCAGTTTGCAATTGGCGTGTAGGTCTCCCGGCGGATCGTCAGTGGGACCGATTACTTCAATGCCGGCCGGCGGATCGGTCCCTTCACTGCGTTTGCCACGTGGTTTGTTGCTGAAGAGATTTTCGGTGCTGCGGGTGCGGTTTACCAGGAGGAGATCGCTGGAGCTACTCTCGACCCGTTCGGTTGTGCTGTGGCGCTGATTGTTTCAGGGCTTGTTCTGGCGGCGCCGTAGTGGCGGTGCGGCTATGTCATCTGCGGCGACTTCCTCCGTGAGTGCTATTCGCCCGGTGTTGAAAAGCTAGCGGTGTTCCTCACGTTTCCCGGTACCGTCATGTGGGCGGCGGCACAGATCCGCGCGTTCGGCCGTGTTATGGGGGCTGAGAGCGATGTCCTGGTCGTGACCATGATCATCATTGGAGCGGTGGTGGTGATCGCCGACACGACGATCGGCGGCTTAATGGCTGATGCGATCACGGATTTCATACAGGGCGTGGCCATCATCGCCGGATTGATCATCATCGGCTTTTTGGTGGCGAGCAGACTTGGTGGGATCGAAGCCGCCCTGGAGTAGGTGCCGGCAGAACGGCTGAGCTGGGGTGATGCGGGTGGCAACCCGTTGGCCCGTGCAGAAATGTGGGCCATCCCGATTTTTGGCACGATGGCTTCGATCGAATTGATCTCAGGGATGCTCGCGACTAGATCGGCACACGTGGCCCGTGATGCGTGCGTCATGGGAGGTGGGCTCTATCTTTTGGTCGGGCTGAACCTAGTGTTTCTCGGATTGGTTGGGTCGATCATCGATCCCAACGTGAAGACTGGCGAGAAGATCGTGCTGTGGCTTGTGGAACTGAATTTGCCGGCCGGGCCGTACGTAATCTTCGCCGGCGCCGTCGTGTCTGCCGTTCTTTCGACGGTGGATTCCGCATTGCTGGCAAGCGGATCGATCCTCTCTCTCAATGTGGTTCGGCCCGTTGGCGGGACCTTGGTGCGGGAATACCCGCTTTTGACCACCAGATTTGCGGTTGCCGGGCTGGGTTTGGTGGCGCTCGTCATCGCTTTGCGGCCAGGAACCATTCACGATTTGATCATGAGGGCGGCGTCGTTTGGTAGCAGCGATTTGGTGGTGGTGACGTTGTTTGGGCTGTTCACTTAGATCGGCGGAGCCGCTAGTACGGCCGTCGCGCTGCCTCTGGGGGCAGCGGTGCGGTCCGGCGCATCGTACTTCGCGGTTACCGGCAACACCTTACATCTGCGGCGTAGCCTCGGCAGTTCTAGGTTATCTTGCGGAGGCAATAAGCGGTCGGTAAATTATTGCTTTTTAACGTTTATTCTAGATTTCGGCGGTCTCGGTGGCGGGGCTATCTCGAGGAAGGCAGATCGGTAAGAAATCTGCATTTACATCTCTAAGGGACGGTAGCGAAGGCTCGCTAAGCTCGAACTGCGGATCTTGCTGCAGATGGCGTAAAATTGTGCGGCGCGTCATTCAAAAATATTTGAGCCAAATCAGTTACTCCGCTGCAACAATGATCAAATCTTGTGGGCGGGGGGTTGCGTGAGACACTGATTTTTGGGCTTTTTGTGCGCTGCACAATCGTGATTTTCGAGATTGCGGCGCGATGCCTCATCGCAAATTGGACCCCGACCGCGATTTTAACCGTGTCCTTTTTCATCGCTGGGAAGTGTTTTTTAATGGCATCCCACAGATCGCCGTCAGCAGACACAACGGCGCAAGCGGGCGATCCATCTGCCATACGGCTTGAGGGGCAGCGCATTGACTTGAGATTAACCACGCCAACGCAGTCAGTTACGGCTTCGTGTTTGCACATGCTGTTATCATGAAATATTGATGTAGCGGCGGTTGTTAGTGAGTTCAGAAGGTTCATGACGAAAACAACGAACAAAGATAAGCTCGGCATGCTCAGTGGTTTGTCGTACCAGGGCGGTCGTGTCGGGGTCCTGCTGATCCACAGTCTCGGGGGTACGCCGCTGGAGCTGAAGTATGTCGCGCAGGGGTTTGCGCGTGAGGGGTACACTGTCGAGTGCCCAATGCTTCCCGGCATGACGAACGGTACCGATGTTCTGTCATTGTCGCGTTGGCAGGATTGGTATTCGGAGGTGGAGCGCATCTTCGACGAGCTCTACGAGAAATGCGATACCGTTTTCATTGGGGGGCTTTCAGCCGGATCCGTCCTGGCGCTGAAGCTTGCAAAAGAACGCCCAGTCGAGGTCGCGGGTATTTTGGCCTTCGCTCCGACCCTTTGGCCGAACGGATGGGCCGTTCCGTGGACATTCAACTTCTATCGGCTCGTTAATGCGCGCTGGTTTGCACGGCTATTCAAGTTCAGTCAGCGCGCGCCATACGGGATCAAGGATGAGCGGATACGCAAGTTCATGGTCGACGCCTTCAAGTCGGAGGACCGTTCGCTCGAGGAAGTGTACGCTCGGTCAGGCGTGATGGTGCTGGAGTTCCGTCGCCTCGTGGCACAGGTGCTAAAGGACCTTTCGAGCGTGACCGCGCCTACGATGATCGCGCATCCTCGACAAGACGACCAAAGCAGCCTGAAAAACGCTTTAGCGCTGCAGTACAAGCTCGCTGGACCGGTTGAAGCCATCGTTCTTGACGACTGCTATCATGTCATCACGCTCGATCGTCAGCGGGATCTGGTCCTCGAACGCGCGGTGGACTTCACCTCGCGTCAGCTGATGCGCATCGAAAGCGAGCGCAAAGCGGCAGCTCCAAAACGCGCTACAGCCGACATCGTTGAGATCTCCGGCTGAGCAGGGGCTCCTCGGGCTGCAATAGCGAATGAGAAAAAGGCCGGGAGAACTGGTGTTGTCAATTTTCCCGGCCAGCCGTGCTTATATATGTTTTCTTCAGACTATTGCTGCGAGGCCCGGGCGGCATGCGAACATCGCGGCAAATTACCGGGTGCACGTTTCCAGTAGAGCGTCTTGCCAAAGAGTTTTACGCCGGCATAGCCGAAAACCGCTAGTTTATTCGTGCTGGCGAGGCTGATCTCAACGCTGTAGCTTTTGCCGACTTTTGGATCGTAGACCCAGCCCTGTCCCCATTTTCCGTCGGATTGCGGGGCGAGGTTTCCCAAAACCTGAATGCCGCAAATCAAACGATTGCGCATTTCGGGTTGGGGATTGTATTTATCCCGAAGCGGCTTTCCATTTGAGCCAGCCGGGTCTTGAAGCCAAACAATATGGCCGCAAAGCTTGTTGCCGCAGGGAGCGATTTTGACGGCTCCCCTGCCAGTGTCATCGTACCAAAGGCCGCTCTCGGGCGGCGCGGCGGATGCGGCCGTTATCAAGGGAACGCAGTAGAGAGCTGCCGCGAAGGCTGAAAGTCGAGTGGCCCACCTTGAACGGGACTGTGATATCGTTCGCATGCTGGTGCTTTTCTCAAATTAAAGGTTTGGAGGTTTGTCTCCGACAGAACCATCAAATCGGCATAAATTCGGTAGCCAGTCGCGGCGCATTGATCAAGGATGACGTCACTGAAAGATGACTTCATAATGACGCAGCCTTTAATTTCTGCCGGAAAAACATTGTGTTGGCTTATTCTTAACCCCACATCTTGATGATTGTGATACAACGCCTCATGTACGGGCACTTTTGGCTATGCAGTATGGCCGACTTGCGTGATTTCCAGTTCACTCTCCTAACTTCTCGGAAATCAGTAAGATGATAAAAAGCCGCGCGTATAATCCGCGGTTTTTCATGTTGAAGTTGTAACTGGGTCCGCTGATGATCTTTACGCTTGCCCTTCGTAACCTGTTTCACGACCGCGTTCGGCTGATGGTTACATTGATTGGGATCTTATTCTCGATAGTTTTGGTGGCCGTGCAGCTTGGTCTTTATCTAGGTGCGAGCCGGATGATTACGGCGAACATCGACCACGCCAATGCTGATCTCTGGATCATGCCGTTTGGGGCCAAGAGCTTCGAAGACGGCGGCATGCTTATAAGTGCGCGCGAACGTCATCAAGCGCTGGCAACACCAGGCGTGGCGCAGGTGACGCCGATCATCGTTCAGTTCAACGAATGGCGTAAGCCGGCGGATGGCTCGACGCGTGTCGTTATCGTCGGTGCAGACGCCGAAGCCGGCGCCGTACAACCGCTGTCGCTAGAGACCGGCACTTGGGAAGATATCAAGGCGCCTGATGCTATCGCTGTCGACCGCACTTACCTGCAAGAACTCGGGATCGAGGGACTTGGAAGCAGTGCGCAGATCGGTCCAGGCCGGGTGAAGGTTCGGGCGCTTACCAACGGGGTGCGATCGTTCACTCAGTCACCCTACGTCTACATGCCTCTGTCGCGGGCTCGCTATCTGACCGGAGCGGCAGGTACCGACCTTGCTACGTTTCAAGTCGTAAAAGTTTTTCCTGGTGTCGACGTCGAGCAAGTGCGCTCGGAACTGGCTGGTCGGTTGGAGGGCGCCGAAGTCCTCACCACCGACGAATTCCGTGATCGCAGCTTAACTCAATGGTTGTTCCGAACCGGTGCCGGCGTAGCATTGATCGGCGGGGCGTTGCTCGGCATTCTCGTAGGCACCGTGATCGTGGCGCAAACGCTTTACTCGAGCACCAAAGACCATATTAACGAATTTGCGACACTGCGCGCTCTTGGCTCGTCGTCAGGATATATTCATCAAGTGATCTTGACCCAGGCGGGGCTAAGTGCCGTCATCGGTTATATTCTTGGCATGATGCTGGCGTTGCTTGTTGTGCTGGCCAGCCAGTCTTCGCCGTTGCCGATTATTATGACGCCGCAGTTAGCGGCAGGGCTCTTCTCGGTGACTTTGTTCATGTGCGCAATCTCAGCCATCTCAGCTATCGTTAAAGTGACCAAGATCGATCCAGCGACGGTGTTTAGCCGATGACAAAGGAAACGGTTCTCGCCGCAAAGCAAATCGTAAAGGAGCTCGGTTCTGGCGCCAGCAAGGTGATGGCGCTTCGGGGCGTCGACCTTGAGTTGGTGCGCGGAGAATTGACGCTATTGATGGGACCATCAGGCAGCGGCAAGACGACATTCCTGTCGATCCTCGGCTGCATCATGGCGCCGACGTCAGGAGAACTTTGTGTGGCGGGAACGTCAACGGAGGGGCTTGATCCGGAGGAGTTGGCGGGTCTGCGACGCGATCACATTGGATTCATCTTCCAGTCCTACAACTTGTTTCCGACGCTGTCGGCACTTGAAAATGTGCGCATCTCGCTCGATGTCCGGGGCCAGAAGGGTTACAAGGCTGCGCGCCGGAGTGAAGACGTGTTGCGCGAAGTCGGGCTCGGTCACAGGCTCAAGAACTATCCCAGCAATCTTTCCGGTGGAGAGCAGCAGCGTGTCGCCGTGGCGCGGGCGATCGTATCATCGCCATCAATCGTACTGGCGGATGAGCCGACAGCGGCGCTCGATGGAGAAAACGGCAATGCCGTTATGGAACTACTGGCGCGGATCGCGCACGAACAGGGCCGGAGCGTACTAGCCGTGACGCACGATCCGAGAACTTTGCCCTTCGCCGATCGTGTTGTACGCATCGAAGACGGGCTTATCGTTGGCGAGGAGCGCAGGCCGGAAGGTCTCGACGCGCCGGAAATCACCGATCTCAATAAGAGGCGTAAAGCGCATGCCTAAGATCGAGTCCAATATCTCAACTTTTCTCATTGCGGTGGCGATCGCGGCGGGCATGCTTTTCAGCTCGCTTGAACCTCCCCGTCCGCACGTTTCTGGAGAGTATGCATTGCTGGTCGGCACTCCTGCTGAAGCGCAGGCGCCAGCCAAACCGCGGCCACTCTGGGCGGCGTCGGCAACCGGACGTGTCGAGCCGTCGACGGGCGTCGTTCGCATCTCGGCGCAGACGGGAGGCCGGATTGACGGTGTGCCCATCGGAACCGGCGACAAGGTCGGTCGCGGCGACGTTCTAATCAAGTTAGATGACGCAGCTGCGCGGCAGCGGGTGATCGCAGCGAAAGCTGAGGAAGAAGTCAGGAAACTCGAGCGCGATGAAGAAGAGCTTACGGGGCTGGCGCTCGATCGGCGTCACGCCGAGGATGAAGTTGAGACAGCCCGGCAAGAGCTCTTCAAAGCTTGGTGGGCGTTTGACGAGACGCTTGACTTGAAGCGCAGCGGTGATGCGCGCGAAAGCGACGTGGCGGCCGCTCGTGAGGCCATTGGCCGGGCACAGAAGAGATTGAGCGATGGGCAGACCGCATTCGACAAGCTCAACGCGAAGTCGGATATGCCGCTGCCAGGTCGAATGGACACATCGTTGACTATTGCCCGGGCCGACCTGGCTCTGGCTGAAGAAGCGTTGGAGAAGACACGGATACGTGCCCCATTTGATGGGACGGTTTTGAACGTTCTTGCCCGCGTAGGCGAGACGGCGGCAGCAGGACCACAATCCCCGCTCATTGTGTTTGGTGACGTCAGCAAAATGCGCGTTCGTGCCGAGGTCGAGGAGCGGGACGTTGCAAAGGTGCGCGTCGGGCAGAAGGCGGTCGTCAAGGCCGATGCGTTTCCGGATGAAGAATTCGAGGGCGTTGTTACCGAGATTTCCGGGGCACTGGGCAGCCCGCGCATCGCGACCCGCGGTCCGCGCCGGCCGAACACGGTCGATGTCCTCGAGGTGGTCGTGGCACTTGAAGGTGCGCCGCCGCTGCTAACCGGCATGCGCGTTGATGTTTTCTTCCGCCTGAAAGATTCAGCAGCTGCGAAGTCGGCATCTGTCATGGTCCGCGCGGAATAATCGGTTCGTTTCAAGTCAAGCCAATCAGAGTAGTTTCAATTGAAAAGGCCCTGGGGAGGTTAAGCCCCGGGGCCTCATTTGTTTTTGCTAGGCGTTGCGAGCCGCAGCGTTGATGTGTTGTGCTAGGTCCCGTTCGATGTCGAGGCGGCGCGCCAGATCGTAAAGGAAGGCCTGCTCGCCACGGGTGTCCGGATCGACAGCGATGCGAGCTGCGGCATAGACCTGCGCTGCCTGCTCCTTGCTGTGTACCGCAGCAGTGATGTCTTCCACGGATGCTGGAGCGTTCAATTCGCGGGCCAGGAACTCTTCGGCGCCTGGTTCCAATTCACCATCGTTTTGCAGGTTCGAGAGTATGCGTTTTTGCTCGTTTGAGTCGATCCTGCCGTCGGCGGCGGCGGCGGCGATCATGGTGCGAACCATGAGGACGGCGTCGTCGTTGCTAACTGCTTCGGGTTCAAAGCCTGACCCACGTGGTGGTGCCAGAATGTCGCCAGTGGCGGCAGCGTCGGCCTGCTGGCCATCCTGATAGTTCTTGTAGGCCTTGTAAGCGAGGCCGCCGATCAACGCGAGGGCGCCGAGTTTGGCAGCCGTGGCAGCGGCTGACCTTCCGGTCTGCGTGCCAAGAATGAGAGCGCCAAGGCCGCCTAGCGCTGCACCCGTGCCGAGTTTATTTTGGGAGATCAGGTCTTTCAGCGAGTCAATCAGTTCCTGAGGTGATTTGCCTGCCAACTGGCGCGAGAGATCTTCGATTTTGGAGCTGGTGCCGGTGGCGTCATCGATACGCTGAGCGCCTTCCTTGGTGCCCTCGGTGGCTTGTTTGAAAAGATCGCCCAGGACGTCGGTGATGTTGCGTCCGGTAGAGGAGCCGCCTGAAGATGGGCTATCAGATGGCTGGCCTCCGGAACTGCTTGTCGCGCCTTTATCGAAGCCCAGCTTGCCCAGCAGATCTCCGAGAGGGTCACCTTGTTGACCGCCACTGGCGTTGATCTCATTGGAGGCTGGGCCGTTGCGCAGCAGATCGCCCAATCCGCTTTCGCCCAACAGATCACTAAGGGGATCACCTTTCTGGCCGCTCGCTGTCGTGGTCCCGCGTTTGCCACCAGTAACGAGCGACTCGAGAATACTTTTTGCATCAAACATAACCTACACCTCCAAATCCTGGGTCGAGAAATTTTAACAGTAGGCTCCGAGATGGCGGGCGGCAAGCCGTTGTCAGAGATAGAAATTTTGCCCGTGGTTGGCAGAATTGCCGGACTAGAGGGTCGATTGTTTGCTGTCGGTGCTCAAAGTCTCAACCATATCGGCTTCGTCAGGCTCGCCAATAAACCTTGAGAACAAGGCCCACATTACGCGTCCAAGATCGTCGATGAGAACGTAGACGGCGGGCACGAACAGCAAGGACAGAACGGTTGAGGAAATAAGTCCCCCGATCACTGCGATGGCCATCGGTGAGCGGAACTCGCCACCAGAATCCAGAGCAAGAGCCGAAGGCACCATGCCACCAACCATGGCGATGGTGGTCATCACGATCGGACGGGCGCGCTTGCGGCCAGCGTCGATGATCGCTTCGTCGCGCGGCATACCATGTTTTATCTGCTCGACGGCGAAGTCGACCAACATGATCGCGTTCTTCGTCACAATACCCATCAACATGAGGATGCCGATGACGACGGGGAGGCTAATGGGATTGTTGGTCAATGCGAGGGCAACAATGGCGCCGCCAATGGACAGGGGCAGCGAGAAGAGAATCGTTATCGGCTGCAGAAAGCTGGCGAAGAGAATGACGAGGACGGCGTAGACCATCATCAATCCGGCACCCATGGCCTTGGCGAAACCTTCAAACACCTCTTCCATGATCTCGGCGTCGCCGAATTGTTTGACCTGGAGGCCGTCAGGTAGGTCTTGAGCAGCAGGCAGAGCCAACACAGCGTTGACGGCATCGCCGAGCGCCGTGTTTTCGACTAGGTCTGCACCAATCAGAATGCGCCGATTGCGGTCATAGCGGTCGATGGCGGTGGGGCCTTGGGCCAGTTCGAAGCGGGCAACACCCGATAGAGGAACCGCGGCGCCTGATGCGGTTGGCACTTGCAGGTTTTCAAGGAGCTGGCGATTGCTGCGTGAAGCATTCGGCAGTTTTACGCGGATCGGAACCTGCCGGTCGCCGACGTCGAACTTTGCAAGGTTGGCGCCGATGTCTCCGATGGTAGCGATGCGTACAGTCTCAGAGATGGCCTGGGTCGAAACACCGAGATCGGCGGCGATGTCGCTGCGGGGATAGACGCGCAATTCGGGCCGGTCGAGTTCCGCCGTTGAGACGACGTTGAGCAAGCTTGGTAGACGCTTGGACTGACTCGTCAACGCCGCTCCTACGCTGTCGACGGCTTCCGGCGAGGGGCCGCTAACAACGAGCTGGAACTGGCGCTGCCCGTTGTCCATCAAGAACCAGTAGCGAATGTCGGGGATCTCAGACAGCGAGCGGCCGATATCTTCCTGGATCTCGGCTTGGGTTTTCCTGCGTTCCCCTTTCGGTGTCAGCGTGATGATCAGAGTTGCTTTGCGCACTTCCGCGCCAGAGCCTAAAATCGTGCCGCCGTTGACAAAGACGCTTTTGACGTCGGTGTTCTGTTTGAGGCGCTCGGCGATGCGAGCGGTGACGGCTCGCGTTTCTTGCAGGCGTGTGCCAGGTGGTAGCTCAACACCGAGCAAGGCCCTGGAAAGGTCCTCTGTTGGCAGGAAGCCTGAGGGCAGAAGATAGAACGAACCAATGGAACCGGCGAAGATACCCAATCCGAGCATCACCGAGGCGATCCTGCGGCGCACCGTCCAGCCAACGAGGCTGGTGTAGGCGCGGATGATCCAGCCTTCCTTGAGCTCGGGTTTGGCGGCTCGCATGAAATAGGCGGCTAGCAGCGGCGTGATTAATCGGGCGACGAGCAATGAGAAGAAAACGGCGAAGGCGACCGTCAGCCCGAACTGTTTGAAGTACTGACCTGCGATACCGTCCATGAAGCTGACCGGCACAAAGACTGCGATAATGGTGACGGTGATAGCGATGACGGCCAAACCGATCTCGTCGGCGGCCTCGAGTGAAGCGCGATAGGCGGATTTACCCATGCGGGTGTGCCTGACGATATTCTCGATTTCGACGATGGCGTCGTCAACGAGGATGCCGGTGACGATGGTGATGGCGAGGAGAGAAACGAGATTGAGCGAGAAGCCGGCAGCGCTCATGGCCCAGAATGCCGGTATGATGGAGAGTGGCAGGGCGATGGCGGCAATCACCGTTGCGCGCAGGTCGCGCAGGAACAGAAACACAACAAGGATGGCGAGCGCGGCGCCCTCCAGTAGCGTCTTCATCGTTGCTTCGTAGGTTCCGTAGGTGTTGTCGACCGTATTGTCGATGCGGGCAATGGTGGTGCCGGGGTACGCGTCCTGGATCTTCTTGATCTCGGCAGCAGCGGCGTCGGCGACGGAGGTGTCGCTGGCCCCTTTACCACGCGTTATGGAGAAGGCCACCACGGACTTGCCATTGAGCACTGCAAAGGTGCGAGGTTCTTCCCAGGTATCGGTGACGGTGCCTAGCTCATCTAGCCGGATCTCGCGCCCACCTGACAATGCGATGGAGGTCGCCGCGAGATCGGCGACGGACTTTTTACCAGCCAGGGTCCGGATTGCTTGCTCGCGGTTAGCGATCTCGCCACGGCCGCCGGCCAGGTCGATGTTGGTAGCGCGCAGCTGGGTGTTGACCTCGCCGGCAGTTATGCCCAGTGAGAGGAGGCGGTCGGGATCAAGCGTGACATGGATTTCGCGGGTTACACCGCCGACACGGTCGACGGCGGAAATGCCTTTGACGCTTTGCAGCCGTCGTTTGATGGTGTCGTCGACGAACCAGGACAGTTCCTCCAGAGACATGGACGGGGCCTGTACGCCATAGGTGACAATGGGGAGGCCCTCGATCTCGATGCGCTGAATGAGCGGCTCATCGATGGTGCGGGGCAGGTCGCTACGGATGCGTGCAACGGCGTCCTTGACGTCGTTTAGGGCGCGGTCGGGATCGACCTCAAGGCGGAATTCGATCAACGTCACCGAGGAGCCTTCGGTGATTGCCGAGCTTTGATGCTTCACGCCGGTGACGCCGGCGATGACGTCCTCGACCTTTTTGGTGACCTGGGTTTCCAATTCCGCAGGTGCCGCGCCCGATTGTGTGATCATCACTTGGACGACTGGCACATCGATGTTGGGAAAGCGGGTGATTGGCAGCGTGGTGAAGCTGATCCAGCCCATCACCATCAGCACCAAAAACAGCAAGAGCGAAGGAATGGGCCGTCGAATAGCCCAGGCCGAGATGTTCATTATCGAACCTCGCTGACCTGCTGGTTGGTAAGGATAGGTCTAACCGCATCGCCATCACGCAGGAACGAGCCCGACTTGGCGACGACAATGTCACCCGGCTTCAAGCCTGCCGTGATTTCTACGCCGGTGTTCGAATTGAGACCGAGTTCGACAGTCACGGACTTGACCTTGCCATCGACGATCTTGTGAACAAACGCATTGCCATCTTTGAATAGGACGGCGGAGAGCGGGACAGCAAGGCCCTCGCTGCGACTTGCAATAATGGTTCCGCGTCCGAATGCACCAATGCGCAATTGTGGGTTCGTACCAAGAAACACGCGGACGCGACCGAGCCGGGTAGCTTGGTCGATTTCAGGAGATATGAGACGGACCTCACCATCAACCTTGCCGGCACCGGCGACATGTACGGTTACCTTCTGCCCGCGATTAATTCGGGCGAGTTTCGGTTCGATGACCGCGGCTTCAAGTTCGATTTCTCCATCCTTGGCGAGATGGAACATAGCTGTCTTCACGCCAGAAGCCTGATCACCGATGCGAGCCGAGCGGCGCGTAATGAGCCCTGCGGTTGGGGCTCGGATTTCGGTCTTGGAAAGGCTCCAGACGACCTCTCGGCGTTGGGCTTCGATTTGCGCTTTTTCTGCTTGTGCGAGCAAGACGCCGTCTTTCGCGGTGGCGAGTTGGGCGCGGGCTGTGCTGGTGGCTGCGCGACGTTGATCGAAGATCGCATCGGACAGGATGCGTCGTTGCTGCAGGGGTTTGGCGCGGGCCAGTTGAGCTTCGGCCTCGAGAAGGACGGCTTCGGTTTCTCTAATGCGGCTCTTGGCCTGGGCAATGGCGGCTCCGGCACGGCGCAGATTTGCGTCGTTTTGCGCGCGTTTCGCGAGCAGGGTTTCGCGCTCCAACGTCGCGATGACCTGGCCCTTTTCGACGCTATCGCCTTCTTCGACCAACAGGGTTAGAACGCGAAGGCTTTCGACCTCCGGTGCAATGAGGATCTCCTCACGGGCGACGAGCGAGCCTGTGACCATGATCTCTTCGACAAAGTGTTCCGGCTTAACGGTTGCGACCGAAACAGCAGGCGCGAGGATGCGCTCAGGTGTGTCTGCCGTTTTGGTGGCGGCGTGAGCGTCATCCTTTGACAGCGACTGGATGACTGCACCGACAGTCTCCTCACCCTGCTTTACGGTGGCGCGCAGATCGATGTGTCCGGCGTGGTCGAGATAGATAGCGACCGCGCCGGCGGTCAGCATGACCGCGAGGATGATCCATTTCTTCATTATTGTCCCTCCAAGGCCGGCACGCGACCGCTAGACGAGAGTTCTTCCGTCTCGCTTGCTGGAACGGCATTGAGTAGTGCGGCGATCGATCCCATCACAGAGGGCATTAGAGACTTCGCGTCGAAGGAGGCATCGACGGCGCGGCGCCAAAACAGTCCTTCGCCGATGACGCATAGCATCAGTGCGGTTTCTCGTGCGGAGTTGGCCGGTCTGATCCGGTCTTGCTGCGTTGCGCGAGCGATGAGCTCGGCCAAGTTGTCGATCACGAAACGATCGCAGGCGAGGCAGATCTCTGCGATGCGCGAATTCCTTGTCGCCTCGGCGGCGATCTCAAGGTTGAGGATCCTTTTGTACTGCGGCTCATCGACGGCGTAGTGCTCGCCCAGCTGAGATAGGGCGGCGGCAAGGTTCGGCGCATTCGCCAATTCGGTAAAGTGTTCGGTCAGCCGCGTGCGGTCACGCTCGACGATGCCTGCGATCAGAGCTTCCTTGGATTCAAAATGGACGTAGAGCGCGCCGGCACTGATACCCGCCTCGGTGCAAATGTCGGCCATAGTGCAACCGTGAAAGCCTGCACGTGCAAAGCACAGTTCGCTCGCATTGAGGATGTGCTCCCGGCGCGCTTCAAGTGTTTCTGGTTTCAGTTTGGGCATGATGATGACAATCGGTTCGCTACTTGGATCGGTCGGCTGGCGGTGGTTCGGTTGGTGGGCGCAAATACGGGACGCGAAGATACGCAAAGGGAACAAATGACACACAAAACGAACGTTCGTTTTGTGTAGGGGGCAAATGTGGCCGGCCAAGGACAGTTCCCGAAATGGGATAAGCGTGGAGAAAGAGCCCAGACTTGATGTTCTGTGCTCATAGTTTTCATAGAAACAAAAGGAATCCGGCGCTGTGCCGGGAGTAACAGGGGCTGATTTCGGACGCCTCTTCGCGGCGCGTCAGTCCTTGCGGCAGGGTGTTCCGCGAAACTGGCAAATCGTGCCTTCGGGCCCCGAAAAACAACGTTCGGTTGAGTTTTTCGCGCGAGACCAGTTGGCGTAAGGATCTCCAAGATCAGGCATGGCGCGGACTTTTGCGCGCCAGTTGGCGTGCGTCTTCAGGCGGGCGAGCCATTCGAACGTGGCCGGTTCGCCGCGGGCATAGACAACCTGGGGCGCGCAGGTTTTGGCAAACGCGGGTACGGGGATCGCCACGCATACGCCAATAGCCATCGGGCAAAACAAGAAAACCAGGCGAAGTGCCCGTCCCAGTAACTTCAATGTCGTGTTGACCTTTTTTCCAGAGTACGCCGTCGGGCATCAGAAGTGTTTGATCCAGTTGATTGTTCCATATGCCGATTTTTCGTTGCGAAAATTGCCTGCGAGAGCAGAGGACACCAACAAATCCGCGCGATGCCAGTCGATCCGTGCGAGTGCACCGACGCGACCATAGTCGACCGGTTGGGTGTGGTAGTTCAATATCCTTCTCGCAGATTTTCTGGTTGGCCTGCCGGTCGAGGTTGAGACCGGCCTTGGGGCCGACGGAGAGATTCCGGCAAACTTTGGGGAATGCGGGCACAGGTCGAGCGGGTTTCGCGGTCCTGCGACCAAGCCAGACCCAACGACGCGAAGCCGTTTCTTCCGAGGTTGCACCAGAACTCGGCGACCACTTTTGCGCCGAACTCTGGCCCCTGGGCTTGATTGTTTTCGTCAATTGGGCGGAATTGTTGGTCTGAGAACGAAGCGCCCATAAAAGGCTTCAGGATCAACGGGCCGATCTGCCACAGATAGCCGATCAAGGCGTTGCCCGTCGGTACGTTTGCTCCGATAGGCGTTGTTTCCAACGTCGGGGAAACAGATTCGCAATTGTACCGGCCATAACTGCCGACTATGCGCAGCCGAAGGCCATCTCGGTGGATGTCGCCGAAAAGCGTATACGTCGTGCCTGAGTAAGCAAGCCAAACATCGCTGCCCGCATCGGCTCCAGCCCAGGCTCCTTTATGACGTGGGGGATCAGCCAATGCCGAGGGTGACGCAGCGCTCCACGTCGCTGCGATAGCTGTAAAGATTACATGCGCGGTGGTTCGCCGTTTATTGGCTGGCCGGGATTGTTTTTAACGCTTTACACTACAAGAGTGCATGATGGCGCCCTTACGTACCCAAGAAAAAATCTCTGGTATGCCAACAGAATTATAGTTAACATGTCCACCGTCAATCAGACAGCGAACCTATTCCATTAATCTAAATGAATCCAAGGTTGAGAGCTTGTTTTGCTCCAATTGCGGATTGGTTGCGGCGTCCCCAAAAAAGGTGGAGGACTATTCGTCGCGACGTGTGGATAGTTGAACTTTTTTGCGCTGCATCAACGATGTAGTAGTTTATTATGATTTATATCGCATGGGCGGAACCGTTCCGTAGTTGCGTTGTTAAAGGGAGGCCCAGGGAATGAATTTTCAATTTAGTGACAATGGGTTAGCTTACGGCCAGCTGAATGAGATCATGGAGCGTTACTATGCGCCCGCTGGCGACGATGCTACTGCCGTGCAGACGGCCTGGAAAAACATGGCACGCTGCCAACTTGAAATTTGGGCACTTGCGAACAGGCGTGCACGGGCGGCTTTGGTGTTTCCAACACAGGCTGCGGCGTGCCCGACGCCGATGGCCGCCATGGCTGCTTATGCGGAATTCTGGCAAACGGCATTTGCGGAATGCGCAGATGCAACACATCGCATGAGCGAACTGCTTACTGCGCCAAAATCTCAAGAAGAGCCCACTCAAGAGCCGGCGCCGCCGCGTATGGCGCAGCCTCGGGTTATTCGGACCGAGTTGAACGGCCGGGGCGGTAGTCGTTGGGACTACAACGGCACGGGTGCTGGGGATCTTCGGGCGACCTGACCAACTTGTGATTGCGGGTTAGTGGTCTGATCCCGAATTTCGCGTCTATTCGAGTGTGGTGTTCGTCTGACGGAACGGCAATGTGTAACTGCGCACCGTGTCGTCCGGGATGGGCACTAAAGTCGATTAAGGCCGGATGGGGGTTTCAGGATTGCAAACTCGACTTTTCGCACGGTTTACCGTCATGGCGATCGTCCTGACTGTTGTTGGGCTCGCCGTCGGCGGATTTGGTTTGCATCAGTCTTCCGTTCAGAAAGTGACTGGCGACAGCGGATCGCTTCACGCGCCCGGGAACATTTCGTCGCTTTCGGCAATTGAGACCGTCATCCAAGTGACGTTTGCCGACATCGCGCACCTATCACCTGACGCGTTGCTGCGGATGAAGGACTTGGGCACTTCTGTCGTCTTGCTGGATGCGCGTGAAGCGGACGAGTTCAAGGTCAGTCGGATCCCCGGTGCCGTCCGGGTCGATCCAGATGCTACACCTCATCAGATGCTTCGGACGACGGGGCATCTCAAGGGCAAAACCGTAGTTGTTTATTGCTCGATTGGTGCCCGCAGTTCGTCGCTGGTGCGGCGGGTCCGCGCCCGGCTTCAGCAAAGTGGCGTAAGGAGCCTCTACAACCTAAGTGGTGGTATCTTCCGTTGGCACAATGAGCAACGCCAACTCATCGACGACGCTGGTGCAACCGACTATGTCCACAAGTTTGATGGTTATTGGGGGCAGCTCGTGCGTCGGCAGGAGTTGGCGGTATCGGCACCGTTGCGAACCGAGGATTAGATTTTAGGACACTTGCGGACGTGACCAGCTTTCTTGCTCGGCGACTTTGCCCGGCGTTCCTGATTGTTCTATTCCCCGCGGCCTAAAGTTTCGCTAGCGCAGCTTGGAATCCAGCGAGCGATATCGGAATGCCAATGCCGGCTTCCTCTGTCTGAAAGATTATAAAGATCGCGGTTTTGCCGGTGCTCAGTTTGCCAACGAGCTTAGCATCGACAGTAACCTGAGCGTAGCACGCGAAGGAGTGACAGCGAAGAAATGGAGCGTTGCCAACATCTTGCCCGTCGATCTTGAGGCCGAGGCCAGGAGGCAATAGGACGCCGAGCGGTGCGAATACGCGCAACACCTGGGTGCCGTCTGAGAACCTCTGGAAATAGACCGTCAGGCCAACGTTGTTTCGGTCTTCGGCGGTGACGCTTTGAACGATGGCGCAGACTTCGTTGCTGGCACCTGGAGGAGGTGGCTTGCATACGATCTGCCAATCGCCGTGTTGCGAGCGGACTTTGCCGTCGCGGGGAGATTGCGCCGAAGTCGCTGCCGGCGAGTCGCCGCATACAGCTGCGATGAGCGCGCAGGACGCCATCACAAGGCGTGCCATAGGTCCGATTCGTTCGTTGATCCCCGCCACTGGTCCGTTTTCTCCCTCGTGACACTTCACCTTAGCGCCCGGAGTACGCAGCGGCAGGTCAGCAAATGCAAGCGTGTGGACTGAAAAAGGAAAGCGGCTAAATTGGGACTGCGCGAAATGTTGCACTGCATTAGGGCGCTATGATCTGAACCGCGTTAATCGCGAGTCGCGCGAATATGACGCACAAATGTTGACTTGTGCTGCGTGGCTTGTTTTTGATGAATGGGAGCGTGCGTTACCTCGCAATTTATTGATTTTAAGCAGTTCTGGGTTCAGCCCCCGAGGGGCAGGACTCGACGGACGGGGTTTGCAGCGGGCGTGGCAACGGGTTGGCAATAAAGTTTTAGGCGGGAATAGCCCGCTAGATTAGGGAGCGAATAATGGTGAAGCGACTGCTTGGGGCCCTTGTGTGGGCGGGTCTAGCAGGTCTCGCTGCAGTGGCGCTTAACGTCGCGCCAGCCAGTGCGGAGGTGTTTGGGCAGTCGGTTGATGGGCAGCTGGGGCTGCAGAACGCCGTCACGCCGGTGGCGCATTCGATCCACGATTTCTACAACTTGGTTACGGCCATCATTATAGTCATCACTTTGTTCGTGTTGGCCCTGCTCGTCTATGTGATGTACCGGTTTAGTGAGAGCCGGAACCCGACGCCGTCGCGCGTCACGCACAATACCCTGATCGAAGTCTTGTGGACGGTACTTCCGATCATCATTCTGGTGATCATCGCCGTACCCTCTTTCAAGCTCCTCAACCTCCAGTACGCCTATCCGAAGGCGGATCTAACGATTAAAGCGACCGGCTATCAGTGGTATTGGTCGCATCAGTATCCCGATCAAGGCGGCTTCTCGTTTGATAGCTACATGCTCGACGATGAAGACCGCAACGAGCTGATCGAAAAGGGAATTGATGCGCCCCGCAATTTGGCCGTCGACAACGAGGTTGTAGTGCCGGTCAACAAAGTTGTGCACGTCCTGGTTACCGCGGAGGATGTTCTACATAACTGGACCATCCCCGCATTTGGTTCGAAAACCGACGCTGTTCCAGGGCGCCTTACCGCAACTTGGTTCAAAGCCGAGCGTGAAGGTGTCTTCTACGGTCAATGCTCGGAGTTGTGCGGCATCAATCATGCCTTCATGCCGATCGCCGTGCGTGTGGTCAGCGAAGAAACATTCAACAAGTGGGTTGAAGCTCGCAAAGCTGACGACGAAGACGCAGCAAACGAGATCATCCATGAAGCGGCGCTTGCCTTGAAAGCCAAGAGAAAAGTGGCTTCAGTCGCGAATTAAAGGGTGCCGGGGCCGCGCTTCGGCGGCCCGCGATTATCTGGCTGGAAACTTAAACTCAGGCCGGCGTGTCGTGAAGCTCGGTTTATGGATCATTGAAGTTGCAGGTGAAGGGAACGATCAAGATGGGAACCGCTCAGGCCGGTTATGATGAGCACGGCGCTCCGACAAGCTTCGTCAAGCGCTGGCTCTATTCGACCAACCATAAAGACATTGGGACGATGTACCTGATTTTCGCCATGGTGGCGGGGGTCATTGGTGGGGCAATGTCCGTCGCGATGCGTATTGAGCTTCAAGATCCGGGTATGCAGTTTTTCAGCAATCCGCATGCGTTCAACGTGTATGTCACCGCGCACGGCCTGATCATGGTGTTCTTCATGGTCATGCCGGCGATGATCGGCGGCTTCGGCAACTGGTTTGTCCCGCTGATGATCGGTGCGCCTGACATGGCGTTCCCGCGGATGAACAACGTCTCGTTTTGGTTGCTCCCCGTCGCCTTTATTCTGCTGGTGATATCTCTGTTCGTCGAAGGCCCGCCCGGCCAGCCGGGGATCGGCGGCGGCTGGACGCTGTATCCTCCATTGTCGACCTCCGGTCACCCCGGGCCGGCCGTGGACTTCGGGATCCTGTCGATGCACGTCGCGGGCGCGTCCTCGATTCTTGGCGCGATCAACTTCATCACGACGATCTTCAACATGCGCGCGCCGGGCATGACGCTGCACAAGATGCCGCTGTTCGTGTGGTCGATCCTGGTGACGACGTTCCTACTGCTTTTGTCGCTTCCGGTCTTCGCCGGCGCTATCACCATGCTGCTGACTGACCGCAACTTCGGTACGACATTCTTCGCGGCGCCCGGGGGCGGCGACCCTGTCCTCTATCAGCACTTGTTCTGGTTCTTCGCACACCCTGAAGTCTACATTCTCATCCTGCCGGGCTTCGGTATGGTCTCGCAGGTCGTTGCAACGTTCTCCAAGAAGCCGGTGTTCGGTTATCTTGGTATGGCTTACGCCATGGTCGCGATTGGTGTCGTCGGCTTCATCGTGTGGGCACACCACATGTATACGGCGGGCATCTCGGTTGAAACGCAGGCTTATTTCGTCTTCGCGACGATGGTCATCGCCGTGCCCACGGGGGTTAAGATCTTCTCCTGGATAGCCACGATGTGGGGCGGCTCGATTTCGTTCCGTCTACCAATGATCTGGGCGCTGGGCTTTATCTTCCTGTTCACGGTTGGTGGTGTTACGGGTGTGATGCTGGCAAACGCTGGCGTTGATCGCTATTTGCACGATACCTACTACGTCGTTGCGCACTTCCATTATGTGCTGTCGCTCGGTGCTGTGTTCTCGATCTTTGCGGGCTGGTACTACTGGTTCCCGAAGATCAGTGGCAAGATGTACTCGGAGTTCTGGGGCCGGTTGCACTTCTGGCTGACCTTTATCGGGGCCAATGTGCTGTTCTTCCCGCAGCATTTCCTCGGCGCAGCCGGTATGCCGCGTCGCTACGCAGACTATCCGGATGCCTACGCTTTCTGGAACCAGGTTTCTTCGCTGGGCTCCTATATGACAGCGCTCGGGACGGTCTGCTTCTTTATCGGCCTCTATGTCGCCCTTACACGCGGTGAGCGGGTCGGCAACAATCCTTGGGGTGCTGGTGCCACGACACTGGAGTGGACGCTGTCTTCACCGCCGCCGTACCACTGCTTTGAGACGTTGCCGAGAATTAAAGCGACGGACCATCACTAAGCGGACCGCACCGGGCAAACTGCTGTTTGCCCGGTGCGCCGCACGCTGCTAGTGACCGACCACGATTGCGGTTGAGCTTACAATTTTACCGACGCCGGGCGGACTAATGTCCGCCCGGAACGATGCAACGGGACCGGCTTAATTTGCGTCGTGAGGCGCGGCATAAATGAAAGAAAACAATAACGGCGATGGACAGGTCGGCTGGACTAATGGGAGTTGAAACGCAAGTGGACGGAGCCGTGCTCTCGACGGGGCCTGGCGTCGAAGATTTTGTCGCACTGATGAAGCCACGCGTGATGTCGCTTGTCGTGTTTACCGCGCTGGTTGGCATGGTCGCGGCACCCGGGAACTTGCACCCGGTTCTGGCCTTTATCGCGCTGCTTGCGATTGCCGTTGGGGCGGGTGCCTCCGGCGCTCTCAACATGTGGTACGACGCTGACATCGACAGGCACATGGCGCGGACGGCCGCGCGCCCGATACCGCGCGGGCTGGTAACTGAGAATGAAGCATTGACGTTCGGTGCGGTGCTTGCGGTTACTTCGGTGCTGACGTTGGGGGTTTTGGTCAATTGGGTGGCTGGTGCCCTGTTGGCGTTGACGATCGCCTTTTACATTTTTGTCTACACGATGTGGTTGAAGCGGAGGACACCGCAGAACATCGTGATCGGCGGCGCTGCCGGCGCTTTTCCGCCAATGATCGGATGGGCTGCCGTGACCGGCGGGGTTTCCCTGGAAAGCATTGTTCTGTTCCTGATCATCTTCATGTGGACGCCACCACACTTCTGGGCGCTGGCGCTTTACCGTTGCCGCGACTACGAGCGTGTCGGAGTGCCGATGCTGCCGGTCGTAGCCGGCTTGCAGGAAACCCGCCGACAGATTGTGATCTACTCGCTGCTATTGGTGCCGTTGGCGGTAACGCCGTCGTTTGTCGGGCTTGGTGGTCTTGTCTATGGCGCGACCTCGGTGATGCTCGGCGCCATCTTCTTGTGGCTCGCTTACAAAGTCTACCGAACGCGCGAAGGACGGGAGAGCGATCGCGCCGCTAAACGGCTGTTTGTCTTTTCAATCTTCTATTTGTTCGCGTTGTTTGCGGTCCTGCTTGGCGAACAGCTCGCGACAAAGCTGACGGGCTTTGCAAGTTTCGGCGCAGCTGTGGGCTCGTAGGCCTGCGCTGGGATCGCCAAAGCAGCGCTATAATATGAGTGAACGTATGAATTTGATGGAACGAGTGAGCGAGGAACAAGCAGAGGCCGAACGGCGCAAGCGTCAACGCATGCGTTCGATTGCCATTGCGATTGCGCTCGGAGTTCTGGTCGTCCTCTTTTATGCGGCAACCATCGTCCATCTGGGTGGCAATGCGCTCAACCGGCCGTTCTGAACCTAGCGCAAAAAAAGGAATCCGCAGGGATATGCACTCAACACCAACCCGCAGCCAGGCCGATATGGCGCGCAGGCACCGCAAGGTGGCGTTAGTATGTGCTGGCGTTGCTGTTGGGATGGTTGGGATGTCATACGCAGCGGTTCCGCTCTACCGGATGTTCTGCCAGGTCACGGGTTTCGGTGGAACGACACAGGTTGCGGCGGCGCCGTCGCAGACCGTTCTCGACCAAACCATCACCATGCGCTTCGATGCAAATGTATCGAAGAAACTCGCCTGGAAATTTGTTCCGCTTGAGCGAAAAATAGAGCTGCGTATCGGCGAGAACCGTATTGCGAATTACCGCGCAACCAACACTTCCGACCGGGTGTTGACTGGTACGGCGACATTCAACGTGTCACCAGAGTCGGCCGGTATCCACTTCAACAAGATAGAGTGTTTCTGCTTTACCGAGCAGACACTTCAGCCGGGCGAAAGTGTCTTGATGCCGGTCAGCTTCTACGTTGATACGGAGATAGTGAACGACCCCAATGCGGCGCACTTCACGCAGTTGACGTTGTCGTACACTTTCTATCCGGCTCAAGCAGCCAATGATGCGAGTGCGCAGGTCGGTACGCCGACGGGCAATGCGAATGACGGAGCAAGCCTGAACGGCGGATCGCCGGGCTGAATTAAATTTGGAGCAAACACAACTCTGGTTCCTGGGAGACAAACTGCCGACCAAGAACTGCAGTGAGGGAACTTTGGGAGAGAAACATGGCAGACAGCCACGCAAAGAACCACGATTATCATCTTGTCGATCCCAGCCCCTGGCCGATTGTGGCTTCGGTGGCGGCACTCGGCACCGCGATTGGCGCCATCGTTTGGATGCGCTCCAATTTGGGCGGCGAGCTGTTCGGCTTGACGGGGCCATATCTGTTCCTGATTTCATTCGCGGCGCTGTGCTATGTCGCTTACTGCTGGTGGGCGGATGTTGTCCGTGAGGGTGATCGGGGCGATCATACGCCGGTGGTTCAGCTGCATCTGCGCTACGGTATGATTATGTTCATTGCCTCGGAGGTGATGTTCTTCGTCGCTTGGTTCTGGGCCTACTTTGATGTGGCGCTGTTTCCCTCGGGCACTTTTCAGCCCGAAAATATTACGCAATCGATCGGTCTCGTTCAGCGTGACGAACTGACAGGCGGGCACTGGCCACCGGAAGCTTCGGCAAATTTCCAGCACACCTTCAATCCATGGGGTCTGCCGCTCGTTAACACGCTGATCCTGTTGCTTTCCGGTGTGACGGTCACGTGGGCGCACCATGCGCTTTTGGAGGGCAAGCGGGACCAGCTCATCTATGGCCTCGTATGCACCGTTGTGCTGGGCGCGCTGTTCACGGTCTGCCAGGTCTATGAGTACGGCCATGCGGCATTCAACTTTGCAGGACATATCTACGGTGCGACATTCTTCATGGCGACTGGGTTCCACGGAGCTCACGTGGTGATCGGGACGATCTTCCTGTTTGTCTGCCTGATCCGAGCCATGAAGGGCCAATTTACAGCGAAACAACACTTCGGGTTCGAGGCTGCCGCCTGGTACTGGCACTTTGTTGACGTGGTCTGGCTGTTCTTGTTTGCATCCATCTATGTCTGGGGTGCTGGGGCAGGGGCTGCCGCCGGGCACTGAGATTGACCGGGTATGCTTGTGCTTGAGACTGGGAGGGCGGCGAAAGGCCGCCCTCGACTTTTTGAAGCCCCCGGGCCTTGTCGCCGCAACGTGTTTTCAACGGTGCCGATTGATGAGCAAAGCAAAAAATAGCTGGACGCAGAGCACATCCGTTTCGCCCATCTACGCGGGGCTGACGGTAACATGTCCGCGGTGCGGGAAAGGCTCACTGCTGCAGACGTTTCTCAATCTGCGCGAGCGCTGTTCGGTTTGCGGCCTCAACTATAAGTTCGTCGATACGGGCGACGGGCCTGCGGTCTTCGCAATATTCATTTTGGGTTTTCTGGTGCTCGGAGGAGCTTTGTGGGTGGAGTTCAACTTCGAGCCGCCGCTTTGGGTTCACGTTGTTTTGTGGGGTGTCGTCACACCGATCCTCGCGCTTGGGCTTCTGCGGTTCCTCAAAGCCACGCTGATTGCGTTGCAGTATTACCACCGGGCCGAGGAAGGCCGCCTGTCTGACGACTGACCAGCTGGTTGTTTTGGGAAATTGGTATGATCGCTCGTATCGCGCGTGCGGGCCTGTTGTGGCCAACCTTTCTGAGCCTTGTCGGGCTGGTGATCCTGTTCGGACTGGGCACTTGGCAGCTCTACAGAAAGGCGGAAAAAGAGGCTTTAATTGCCGTAGTCGAAGCGCGCCTTCACGGCGAACCGCTTGAATTGGCGGAGGTTATCTCAACGCGCAAGGCATCTGAAACCGACTATCAGAGAGTCAAGGTTCGCGGCGAATTTGTTCCAGGAAAAGAGCGCTTCTATTATGCGCCACAGCCGAAGTTAGGGCCTGGGTACGACGTCTATCAACCGCTTCAATATGCGCCTGGCAAGGTGGTCTGGGTCAATCGGGGCTATATCGTCCGGAGGGTCAAAGACAAGCCTGAGGTCTGGCAAGCCGGGGGGGGGGAGATTGAGGTAATCGGTAACGCGCGGCTACCGGCAAAACCTGGTTTCTTCACGCCGGATAACGACGCCAAGAGCAACACTTGGTATTGGCGCGACCTCGCGGGAATGCAGGGGGCCGCGTTCGAAGCGGGCGCTGGCGTTGATGCGGCGCCGTTTTTTATTGTGGCCGAGCCGATAAATCGATCGTCACGCAAAGACAGCGCGGCTCTCGAGGGGGCCTCATGGCCGCGTCCAGGTGTCTCGGATATCGCTATCCTCAACCGGCATCTTGAATACGCGCTGACCTGGTTTGGCCTGGCGTTAACGCTGCTCGGCGTCTATGTCGCTTTTGCATGGTCACGATTGAGGCCGTAAAATCGGCATCTTGTTGTCGGTGAGCTGCGGGATTACGTTGCACCTCAGTTCGCATAATATCGCCCTGCGCCAGCCTCGCTGCGTGCAGTCAAGACAGTCCGGCCTTCGTCACAGAAATCCCGAAGCGGACGATGCTGCAATTTCGAGCTGGGAAACGTTGCAGCCAAGCCTTAGAGATGTGCCGTTGGACTATGTTTCGACACGGGGCGAAGCTCCCATACTGAACTTCGAAGAGGTGCTGCTTGCCGGCCTTGCGCGGGATGGCGGCCTTTACGTGCCGGGACGCTGGCCACGGTTCGATGCGGGCCAGATCGCTTCATTCGCGGGCCGCCCGTTCGCCGAGGTTGCTGTGGAGGTCATCTATCCTTTTGTCGGCACCACGGTTGGCCGTGCAGATCTGAGTGAAATGGCGCGCGAAGCCTATGCAAGCTTCGGCCACGCGGCTGTTACACCGCTCGTTCAAATTGACACAAACCAGTTTGTGCTGGAGCTGTTCCACGGGCCCACGCTGGCGTTCAAGGATGTTGCCATGCAACTTCTGGCGCGGCTGATGGATCATGTCCTGCAAAAGCGCGCGAGCCGGGCGACGATCATCGGTGCGACCTCCGGAGACACCGGCGGAGCGGCGATTGAAGCGTTTCGCGGTTCAGCAAACGTCGATGTGTTCATTTTGTTCCCGGAGGGCCGGGTTTCGGATGTGCAACGTCGCATGATGACGACGCCGGGCGAAGCCAACGTCCATGCCGTCGCTGTGCGGGGTACGTTTGACGACTGCCAGGCGCTGGTGAAGGCGATGTTCAA
>DAOUZE010000408.1 GCA_030665765.1 Filomicrobium sp. | reverse complement strand
CAGCTGTCTGCATGACACTAACAGCAGCGTCAGCTCGGTGTCGTGAGCAAGCGTCAATCGACAAGGCCCTTTTGCGCTAGGGCGCTGCGCCAACGAGGCGGTTCGCCTAGCATTCGCTGTATGGGGGTGCGGGTGTCGAGGTCTCGTAGGGCGTTGCGTGCCGCGTTGGCATCCTTGGCGGTCATGGGCTCTCGCGTCGATAGGGGCATGTCTAGCCAGGCCGAATGCCCGGGCTCCTCGTCGTATTTCTCCTCGGACGTACTTGCCATCGGAACGTTCTCCAGGGCTGCTTGTTCACGCGCCTAGTGCCTGAACTTTATGCTTGAGTGCTAAGCACCCTTAGATCAGCGGCGCGAGGCTCTGCCACCACCTTGGGGTGCACGTACGGTGCCGCCTTCCTCACTGCCTCGTGGAGGCGGCGGCGCGCATCTTCGAACCGGCTCCTTGCCGTCTCGTCAAGATTGGGCTCGGACATAGAACGGATCCTTTCTGCTTTCGATACTCTTGCAGGCCTGACACGAGACAAAGCATTCAGTTCAAACTTAAAGCTCGTAAAGTTCTTTAGAAAAATCGTCCGTGCCACTGTAGGCGCGCTAGGGTTAACGAGCCGTTCCGCCGCCAGCCCCCACCTAATCCCTCCTACAGCCGCGTCGTCGCAATCGGACTGCTTGATCGGTTTGCGTTGGTGGCTTCTCTCCACTCCCTGGCCTCGCCCTTCCGCCACAACACCTCAAAGACGTTCTTGGCGTAGTCAGTCTGCGCGATGTCCTCAACGCTGCCGGGGTCGTTCCGCTAGTGGGGGGACTGCCTTCACTCTGCTCATCTGCTAAATCCCCGGTGTGAATCCGTAAGTCTTTTTCACTTCGTCACGGAATTCATTGTCGGACATATTATTGAAGTTGGGTGCCCTACCTTCAGGGGCCTGTTTCGATGCGCCCCGAACTGCTGCTGCTACCGCTTCCCGATCTTGGTTTACCGGAATGCTGTCAATGCGCTGGTGTTCCCGCTTTCCGGCAGCTTGGAGATCAGACATCGCGCGCCGCACGCAACGCTGACACACGACGAAGTGCCGCTCAAGGTCGGTTCTCATCGACGGCAAATGCATTCTGAAGCGCAACGCTCAGAGCTATTGTGGTCCTGACTATCGCCTAAAGGGCAACAAATGCGTGCAGGGCTACGCCAAGCCCAAGCCGAATGCCCAACTGCCGACATGGGCAATCGAGGCCCTGAGACATGGCTGCAAACGCGGCCTCGCCTGGAACGCGGACGAAGGCTGCCACGAGAACGACTGAGCTTAGGCCGCTTGTCGCACTCGCAATGCGTTTAGCCGCACCGGCAACGCCTTCACGCCGCGCAGGCCGTAGCGCTCGATCCATTCAATGTCGTCAGGCGCGGCGAGCACCAGATTCGGATAGCGCGCATAAAGCCGGGAGAGCGCGACCTGCGCCTCCACCCGGGCGAGCTGCATGCCGAGACAAAAATGGATGCCTGAGCTGAACACCAGATGGGGGTTGGGGAAGCGGTCAAGCTTGAGCTGATCTGGCGCATCGAATTCAGCCGGGTCGTAATTTGCCCCCGCCAGTTGACCCATAACGATGTCGCCTTGCCGAAGCTGCTGCCCGAAGAACTCGCAATCGCGCGCGACATAGCGTGGCTTGGTGCTCTGAACCGGCGTCGTGTAGCGCCCCAGTTCCTCGACGGCGCGTTCCATGCGCCCGGCCGGGTCCGCCAGCAGATAGGCCTTCTGTTCGGGGTTCTGTTCGAGCGCGACGATACTGTCGCTGATGAGATGAGTCGTTGTCTCGAAACCCGCGAAGAGCAGCAGGAAGACCATCGAGACGAGTTCGTCCTCGCTGAGCTTGTCACCATCTTCCTCCGCCCGCACCAGATCGCTGATAACGCCTTCGCGGAGCTCCCGCCGGCAGTCCTCGATCTGATCGCGGACATAGTTGATCACGCCGCTCATGGAGAAAAAGGCGCGCAATATGCCGAAGCTGCTCCGCATCGACGTCGCCGTCTTCGCCCAGGTCGAGAACACTTCCCGGTCTTGACGCGGCAGTCCGAGAAGCTCGCAGATCACCTCAAGCGGTAAAAGGCGTGCATACGCATTTGCCAGGTCAGCCTCGTCCATGCCTTCGAAGTCGTCGAGGAGCCTGTCGGCGATTTGTTCGATATTGTTGCGCATGTCCCGCACGCACCGCCGCCGAAAGGCCTGATCCACGAGCTTGCGCAAGCGCCTGTGATCGGGCTCGTCCTTTAGCAGCATGTTGTTGGTGAGGAGCTTTAGCGACCGCGGCATCCACCATTTCATGCCAGCAGTGCCCGATCTGCCCGCATGCCGCGCTTCTTGCACAAACGCTGCGTTGTCCTTGAGCATCGCCAAGGTCGCGTCATAGGTCGTGGTGACCCAGCCTTTGCCGACGAAGGGCAACTTGACGGGAATGATGGGCCCCGCCGCGCGCATGGACGCAAACAGTGGAAATGGATTCGCCTTGTTGGCCGCGCTGTCGAAGTCGAAACGCAGCGGCGCGCTCAAATGATAAGACTCGTTCTGTTCGGTCGTCATCGAACAAACTTGCTCCCTCTCGATAGGCTTTCCAGAGATATAGGGGCCGTTCCTACAAACGCAAAGCGGCCCAGGGATGACATTCCCAAGGCCGCTTCAGGCTTTATTACAAAAAACCAATTGCACGACCTAGCGCATGAGATCGCGCCAGGAATTTTCGCGAACGTCGACACCGTAATGCGCCGCCGCAGCTTTGATATTGGCGAAGGCGAGGTCACGGTCGTTGTCGGACACGCCCTCGACCTGATCGAAACGGGCGAGCGCGTTCCTGACATGATCGCCGTCGGTCAGGGGCTCTTTGCGTTGCACTGGAAATGCAAAAACACTTTCAGGAAGTTCGGTACGGTTATGAATCGTGCCGTGCTCGGTATCCGGACTCCAAGTCGTTTGCATGGGCTTCACTCCTTCTTGAGTTCAAGGTCATCAAGACAAAAGAGAATGCTTCTCGTTCCCTGCAGGTTTCTAGAAATCAACGGCGTCACCGGCGCGGACGAAAAAGCCCGCGACTGTATTCTAATTATAGCAGTGAATCGCCAGCCAGACTGTGGGCGGATCGTCGCGTGTCCACGTCACGCGATGTCGGCAATGGGCTGGAAGCATGATCCAATCGCCCTCGTTGAGCGCCCA